>CAZMMO010000096.1:0-7532 GCA_964567365.1 uncultured Rhodanobacteraceae bacterium
CACAGGCTGCGGATCTGTGCGTCGGGGTAGGGCTCGGTCATGACCTGGTGGCGTGAATCCAGCCAGTTGGGATAGCGCCCGCGGTTGACCAGTTCGATGCCGACCGAGCGTGGGTTGAAGCCGCGCACGTGGTGGGCGATGCGCTGGTCGGGCACGAAGCAATACCTGGCGCCGCTGCGGTCGATGTAATAGTGCCCGCTGTTGCCGCTGCCGTCGTCGTACAGCACGCGCTCGCCGTATTCGCGGGCGGTGGCCAGGTCCGGCAGTTCGGTGCAGTGGATGACCACCAGGTCGATGGACGCCAGCGGCCGCTCGGGCAGGTCGATGGCGTAGGGCAGCAACCAGTCGTGGATGTGCGGGTCGGACATGCTGGCAGTGTCGCATGGGAAGGTGCTTTGGTGTACGGTCGCGGTCGCTTAAAATCGGGTTTTGTCCGCATCGGAGCCGCCATGCCCGGCCACGTCATTCTTTCACACGGTTCGGACAGCGGGCCCGGGGCCACCAAGGTGAGCGCATTGGCCGCGGTTGCCGAAGAGCTGGGCTGGAGCACGGAGCGTCCCGACTTCGGCGATTGCGATGCCCATGGCCTGGCCGCTTCGGTCGCGCCGCGCGTGGACAAGCTGGCCGCGTGCATGCGCGCGGCGCGGCGGCCGCCCGTGCTGGTCGGCTCCAGCATGGGCGCGTTCGCCTCGGGGCTGGCTTCCCTGCGCGTGCCGTGCGCGGGCCTGTTCCTGCTGGCGCTGCCGACGCAGATCCCGGGTTGCGCGGAGGCTTTCGGCGTGGCCGCGGGCGTGCCGGCCCTGCTGATCCACGGGTTCGAGGACGAAGTGTGCCCGGCGTCGGCCGCGCTGGCGTTTGCGCGCGGCCGCGGCATGCCTGCCCTGTTGCTGTCCGATGGCCACCGCCTGGCCGCGCACGTGGACGTGGTGGCCGCGCAATTCCGCCTGTTCCTGCAGCAGGTCGCGTCATGAACGAGTCTGCCACGACGTTTTTCGCCACCTGTCCGAAGGGATTGGAATACCTGCTGCGCGACGAATTGCGCGGGCTGGGCGCCGGGGACGCGCATGAAGCCCGCGCCGGGGTGCATTTCCACGGGGATCTCCCGATGGCCTACCGCGCCTGCCTGTGGTCGCGCCTGGCCAGCCGGATATTGCTGCCGCTGGCCGCATTCGATGCCGCCGACGACACGGCCCTGTACGCCGGCGTGCAGGGGATCGACTGGTCGGAGCATCTCGCGGCCGATGGTTCCCTGGCGGTGGACGTGACGCTGTCCGGCGGCCGCAAGGGCCATGCCCGCTTCCTTGCGCAACGCGTCAAGGACGCCGTGGTCGACCAGCTGCGCGACCAGGCAGGCGTGCGTCCGGACGTGGACACGGACGAGCCGGACCTGCGCATCAACCTGCATCTGCACCGCGACCGGGCCACGCTGTCGCTGGACCTGGCCGGCAGTCCCTTGCACCGGCGCGGCTGGCGTGATCGTCAGGGGCGGGCTCCGCTGAAGGAGAATCTGGCGGCGGCCATGCTGGTGCGAGCGGGCTGGCCCGAGCTGTATGCCCGTGGCGGCGTGCTGGTGGATCCCATGTGCGGTTCGGGCACGCTCCTGATCGAGGCCGTACGCATGGTGGCCGACGTGGCTCCAGGGCTGGATCGCAGCTATTTCGGCTTCCTCGGCTGGCGCGGCCACGATGCGGCGGCATGGGACGCGTTGCTCGAATCGGCTCGGGCCCGGGCCGATGCCGGCCTGCGCGCGTTGCGCCCGGTGTTTTTCGGCAGCGACGTCGACCCGCACATGATCCAGGTGGCCCGGCACAATGCGCAGCGCGCCGCGGTGGCCGGCTTCGTGCACCTGCAATGCCACGACGTGGCCCACGTGCAGGCGCCGCAGGGCGCCGCCACCGGACTGGTGATCACCAACCCGCCGTATGGCGAACGCCTGGGGGAGCGCAGCCAATTGCCGGCGCTGTACGCGAGCCTGGGCGAGGTATTGCGCCGGCAGTTCGCCGGTTGGCACGCCGCCGTGCTGGCGGGCGACGCGGCCCTGGGACGGGCCATGCGCCTGCATGCCGGCAAGCGCTACCAGCTGTACAACGGCGCCCTCGAGACGCCGCTGCTGCTGTTCGACCTGGACACCGCGCAACAGGCGCCGCGTCCCGCGCCGCCGTTGTCCGCGGGCGCGCAGATGCTGGCCAACCGCCTGCGCAAGAACCGGCATCATCTGCGCAGGTACCTGGCCCGCGAGGGCATCCATGCCTGGCGTGCGTATGACCGCGACCTGCCCGAGTATGCCGCCGTGGTCGACGTGTACGAGGATGCCTCCGGTGATGCCTGGCTGCACGTGCAGGAATATCGTGCGCCGCGGGACATCCCCGAGGACACGGCGCGCCGGCGGCTGCGTGAATTGGTGCGGGCCTGCGCCGAGGTTTTCGAGGTGCCGCGCGAACGCATCGCGGTCAAGCAGCGCCGGCGCGGCAAGGGCGGTTCGGCGTACGGCGTGCTGGACCGGCGCGGCGAGCTGATCGAAGTGGAAGAAGGCGGCCTGCATTTCCAGGTCAACCTGTTCGATTACCTCGACACCGGTCTGTTTCCCGATCACCGCCTGGTGCGCGGGCGCATCCGCGAACTGGCCTGTGGCAAGGGCTTTCTCAACCTGTTCGCCTATACCGGCACGGCCAGCGTGTATGCCGCCGCCGGCGGTGCACGCGACACCACCAGCGTGGACCTTTCGGCGACCTATCTCGACTGGGCCTCGCGCAACCTGGCCCGCAACGGCTTTGCCGGAGCCGCGCATCGCCTGGTGCAGGCCGATGCCATGGCTTTCGTGCAGCACGAGCGCCGACGTTACGGATTGATCTATGTCGATCCGCCGACCTTTTCCAATTCCAAGCGTAGCGCCGACGACTTCGACGTGCAGCGGGATCACGTGCACCTGCTGACGGCGTGCGCCGAACGCCTCGAGCCTGACGGCGTGGTGGTGTTTTCCAACAACCTCAGCAAGTTCCGGCTCGACGCGGCGGCCCTGGCGCAGCATTTCGACGTCGAGGACTGGAGCGCCGCCAGCATCCCGCCCGACTATGCGCGCCATCGCGACATCCATCATTGCTGGTTGCTGCACCGCAGCCGCGGTTGACGCGCAGCCTGGCGGATGGGGCGGGTTTCGGGCGCGATCAGCTGCGCTTCAGCCGCCCTTGTCCGGCAGGGGCAGCGAGTAGAAGAAGTCGGGGTCGCGCTGCCAGCCTTCCGACTCGTACAACGCCTGCGCCGCGCGGTTGTCTTCGGTGGTCTCCAGAACCAGGCGCACGCAGCCCGTGTCCGTGCCGTGGCGCGCGGCACGCCGCAACAGGGCGCGCCCGATGCCGCGGCCGCGTGCCGCCGGCGTCACGAACAGGTCGTTGAGGGTCCACAGGCGGCGCGCCGCCACCGAGGAGAATCCCGGATACAGTTGCACGAAGCCCAGCGCCTGGCCGGTGCTCGCATCACGGGCCAGCAGGATGACCGATTCGCACAGCGACATGCGTTCGTGCACGAACGCGCGCGCCAGCGCGAGGTCCGAAGGCTGCTCGTAAAACACGCGGTACGCGTCGAACAGCGGCGCCAGGTCGTCGAGGTCGTCCGGCGTGGCATAGGCGATGGTGTAATCGGTCATGGGGTTTCCGGTGGCGGGGAAGATCCGTGGCCTGCTGCCGGCACGTTGTCAGCAGGGGGTGCGCAGAATCGTTCGGAACAGGCTGCGGAACAGGAGTAATCATGCTCGATGATAAACGGCATTTTTGTACCCGTCGGTTCGCTCTGGTAGGGTCATGGCTGTCGCGCAACCCGACGGCTGGTGGCACGGGCCACGCATGAATGCACTGCCGGACAACGTAGCAACTCCGCGCCGACGGGAGCCGCTGGCTGCCTTTTATGCCCGCGTGCGCCAATGCAGCGTGGACCTGTGCGCCACCTTGCAGCCCGAGGACATGGTGGTGCAATCGATGCCCGACGCCAGCCCGACCAAATGGCATCTGGCCCATACCACGTGGTTCTTCGAGAAATTTGTACTATGCCGTGACGCGGCTTGGCAACCCCTGCATCCGCAGTGGCATTACCTGTTCAATTCGTACTACCAGTCCGCCGGACCGATGCATGCGCGCGCCCGGCGCGGGCTGCTGACGCGGCCGGCCCTGGCCGAGGTGATGGCGTTTCGCCGGCAGGTGGACGAGGGCGTGCAACGGCGCCTGCAGCAGCGGCCGGACGATGCGGAACTGGCAGCCGTGGTGACGCTGGGACTGCACCATGAGCAGCAGCACCAGGAATTGCTGCTTACCGACATCAAGCACCTGTTTTCGCTCAACCCGCTGCAACCGACCTTTGCCGACACACCCTGCCGGCCGGGCGATGGCGACGTGGAATTGCGCTTTGTCTCCGGCCGCGACGGCATCGTCGAGATCGGCCACGCCGGCCCCGGTTTCGCCTACGACAACGAGCAGCCGCGCCATCGCCAGTTGCTGCAGCCGCATGCGGTCGCCAATCGCCCGGTGAACAACGCCGAGTTCCGCCGCTTCATCGACGACGGCGGCTATCGCACGCCCGCCTTGTGGATGTCCGACGGCTGGGCGACGGTGCAGCGCGAAGGCTGGGCGCACCCGCTGTACTGGGCCGACGATCTGGACAGCGAATTCACCCTCGGCGGCCGCCGCGATATCGACCCACGGGCCCCGGTCTGCCACGTCAGCTACTACGAGGCCGATGCCTTCGCGCGCTGGGCGGGGGCACGCCTGCCCACCGAGACCGAGTGGGAGCACACGGCGGCGGCGCACGACGCCGCGCACGGCAATTTCCAGGAATCGGGCTGCCTGCATCCGCAGGCACCGCCGGTATCCACCACGGAGGACATCATGCAGTTGTTCGGCGATGTGTGGGAATGGACTTCCAGCCCCTATGTGGCCTGGCCGGGCTTCCGGCCCCTGGAAGGTTCGCTGGGCGAGTACAACGGCAAATTCATGTGCGGGCAGTGGGTGCTGCGCGGCGGCTCGTGCGCGACGCCGGCCGGGCATGTGCGCGCCACCTACCGCAACTTCTTCCATCCGCCCGACCGCTGGCAGTTCATGGGCATCCGATTGGGGAGGGACGCATGAACGCATCACCCGGCGCCATGGTGTTGCACGACCGGCAGCCCAGCGGCGAGGACATGCGCGGCGACGTGCTGGCGGGCCTTGCCCGTCGGCCCAAGCGGCTTTCGTCGCGGTATTTCTACGATGCCCGCGGCTCGGCCCTGTTCGAGCAGATCTGCGAGCAGCCCGAGTATTACCTCACCCGCGCCGAACTGGCGTTGATGCGCGCGCACGTGCGCGACATCGCCGGCAGCCTGGGGCCGGAGGTCCTGCTGGTGGAATACGGCAGTGGCAGCGGCGTGAAGACGCGCCTGTTGCTGCAACACCTGACGACGCCGGTGGCCTACGTGCCGGTGGAAATTTCCCGCGATGCGCTGGTGGACAGCGTCGAACGCCTGGGGCGCGAATTTCCGCGGGTCCAGATGCTGCCGGTATGCGCCGACTTCACGCAGCCCCTGGTCCTGCCCCGGCCGCACCGCCCGTCCCGCCGAAGCGTGATCTATTTTCCCGGCTCCACCATCGGCAATTTCGATGCCCACGAGGCGGCTCAGTTGTTGCGTCACATGGGCATGCAGATGGGAGAGAACGGTGCCGCCCTGGTCGGTGTCGACCTGGTCAAGGACGCGACCCAGCTCGAAGCGGCCTACAACGATGCCGCCGGCGTGACGGCCCGCTTCACCCTCAACATGCTGGCCCATTTCAACCGCGAGCTGGAGGCGGATTTCGACCTGGACGCCTTCGCCCATCATGCGCACTACAACCCGATGGCCGAGCGCATCGAGACCTCCATTGTCAGCCGACGCGAGCAGGACGTGCGGGTGGCGGGCGCAAACGTGCATTTCGACGCCGGCGAGTCGATGCTGGTCGAATACAGTTGCAAGTATTCCCGCACCTCTTTCGCGCGCCTGGCCGACCGGGCGGGCCTGCGGGTGGAGCGGGTATGGGACGATCCGGGACACCGGTTCAGCCTGCAACTGCTGGTCCGTGCCTAGCCCTGGACACCCGTGAAAGAGGCGTGGAACGGGAAGGGCGGGACAGGGGATCGTTTTGTGCATGAAGGGCTGGAATCATGCGCAAGTTCATGCATGAAAACCTGCACTTCCCCGTATCCCATGAAACCGATGGATACGGAAAACCCCGCTGTCATGCGGGGTTCCGTGATTCGCCGCGGCTTCGTGAGCCGTCCGGAAGCGGGATGTGGTGCCGTTGAGAGGAGTCGAACCTCTGACCTACTGATTACGAATCAGTTGCTCTACCAACTGAGCTACAACGGCGAGTGAGCCGGCGATTCTAGCGGTTGACCGCAAGCCGTGGCAAGCGATGACGGGTGTACCCCGCACGGTGTCCGCGTAACCGCTTCCGGGCGGGGGTATGCGGGACCGGAGGCGTGGCGCGGTTGCGCCGAAGCCGTTGCCGCTATTTCCCATGCCTCCATTGCGCTCGGGCAATCCACGTCCGCGTGGAGCCGCTTTTGGTCAGAAATTGACCAGTTGGGAGGGTTCGATCGACTCCGGTTGCGGATAAATCCGCTGGTATATCAGACACTTATCTCCATGTTGAGGACATCCCATATCCCTTGGGATGGCCCGAAAGCCGGTGGAAACCGCGATGTCTCGTATCGTTGACGGGCGGGCTCTCTATGCATGGCATGGCATTTGCTTAGAACCTTTTTGCAATTTCGCTGAAATGCAGTGCCGTGTCATGAAAAGCCTGTCGGTTTGCCTTGCGTGTCTGTTCGTCGCCGTCCATGCCGCCGCCGCCATCGGTGCGAATGCAGCAGGAGTTCCGGCTACGGCGACGACGGCTGCGGCCGTTCGTGATGCGGACGCGACGCCGGGTACGCCAAGCGTGGACCAGTTGCTGGCCCGTGCCGCTGCCGCGCTCAAGGAAGGCCGGATGATCAGCCCGAAGGACCGCAATGTGTTTGCGTACTACGAGGCGATATTGCAGGAAGATCCCGGCAACACGGTGGCGGCTGCCGCGTTGCGCGAACTGTTTCCCTACGGCGTGTCGGCCGTCGAACAAGCCATCCGGGACGGCCAGTACGAACAGGCGCGGGAAGGAATCGCTCTGCTGACGAAGGCCAACCCTACCAACCACACGCTGACGATCCTGCGCTCCAAGCTGTACGCGGCACAGCCGCCGGTCCGTGCATCGCGATCCATCGCCGGGCGGACGCTGACGTTCAAGGCCATCGGCCGAAGCTGGATCAATGTTTCGCTTGCCAGTGGGAAGGTGGTGTATTCCGGCATTCTGGCCGCGGGCGAGCAAAAGCGCTTCACCGTCTCGCAATCGATGGAGGTCGTGGTCGGCAATGCCGCGGGAGTCACGGTCACGGTCGACGGCAAGCCGCTGATGCTGCATCCCGGGTACCGCAGCAAGGTCGCCAGGTTTCGCATTTCCGCGTCCCTGGTCGCCGATCAATGACGGCTCGCTTGGTGC
>CAZMMO010000097.1:0-7525 GCA_964567365.1 uncultured Rhodanobacteraceae bacterium
TACTCGCGGGTGCCACCCCGCTTCTGCGCCCGCATGTTGGTGCCCACCCGGGCGCGACTCCCTCAAGGATCGTTCATGCGCTGAGGCTGTCGCGCCCGGGTGCGCTCCTACAAGACGGGGGTTGGGGTATCTGAGGGAACCGGGCGGTTTGCGCCCGGTTCCGGAGGATCGCGTCGAGGCGCGGTCAGATCTTGCCAACCAGGTCCAGCGAGGGCTCGAGGGTCTTCTCGCCCTCCTTCCACTTGGCCGGGCACACTTCGTTCGGGTGCGCGGCGACGTACTGGGCGGCCTTGACCTTGCGCAGCAGTTCGGCGGCGTCGCGGCCGATGCCGCCGGCGTTGACTTCGATGATCTGGATTTTGCCGTCCGGATCGATCACGAAGGTGCCGCGATCGGCCACGCCGTCGGCCTCGATCAGGACCTCGAAGTTGCGCGAGATGGCATGGGTCGGATCGCCGATCATGGTGTAGTCGATCTTCTTGATCGCTTCGGAGCTGTCGTGCCAGGCCTTGTGCGAGAAATGCGTATCGGTCGAGACCGAATAGATTTCCACGCCCAGCTTCTGGAACTCGGCGTAATGATCGGCCAGGTCTTCCAGCTCGGTCGGGCACACGAAGGTGAAGTCGGCCGGGTAGAAGAACACCACGGACCACTTGCCCTTGAGGTCGGCATCGCTGACCTCGATGAACTTGCCGCGCTTGAACGCCTGGGCCTTGAACGGTTTGATTTCGGTATGGATGAGTGACATGGGGAAAGCTCCTGTACAACGGGGGAAGAAATGCTCCATGCCACCCAGTCTAGGGTCGGAATATCATTATTCAAATTGATTGTTTATCTTATATCAATAGATATAAACTATTAGCCATGAGCCTGGCGGGCGAACTGCGTCAGCCCCGCGCTCTCCTCCCACAACCGCTCCGCCAAGACCTCGTCCCGGGCCCGGTCCGCAGGCTCCTGCGGCCGGTTCTCCACCAGATACAGGCCCGTGCGTTCCGCCAGGCCCGGATCGGTGGCCGCATGCACCAGCGTTTGCGCACCGCGTTCGGGCGGGAGCATGGCGAAATGCCGGACCGGCGCGAACACCGCGTTGAAGAAACCGCGCGCCCACGCGGGAGCACCGTGGCTCCAGATGCCGGTACCAACAGTTCCTGGATGCACGGCATGCACGACGACGCCCGTGCCTTCCAGCCGCCTGGCCAGGGCCCGCGTGAACAGCACGTTGGCCAGCTTGGAACGCGCATAGGCGCGCATGATGCGGTAGCCGCAGTCGAAATTCAGGTCGGTGAAGTCCATCGTGCCATCCTCGTGGGCGCGCGAGGCGACGTTGACGATGCGCGCCGGCGCGCTGGACACGAGGCATGCGAGCAACAGGTTGGTGAGCAGGAACGGCGCGAGATGATTGACCGCGAAGGTCGCCTCGATGCCATCTTCCGTGAGCACGCGCCGGGGATGGACGCTGCCGGCATTGTTCACCAGCACGTCCAGCCGCTCGTGGCGTGCGAGAAATTCCGCCGCCAACGCGCGTACCTGGGCCTGCGACGCGAAATCGGCGCGCAAGGCTTCCACGCAGTCCGAACCGGAGCGACGCCGGATCAGGTCCAGCGCGGTTTCGATGCGTCCGTCATCCCGGCCGGTGATGACCGTCAGCGCTCCGGCGCGTGCGAACGACACGGCCGCTTCGAGGCCGATCCCGTTGGTCGCGCCGGTCACCAGGATGGTCTTGCCGGCAAGGTCGGGTACCGCGGTAGTCATTGTGCGCACCTCCTGCGAGAAGACGAAACGTTTCTGTCCATGCCGGTTCCGGCCTACGGGAGAAACCGTGCCATTGGTTCGTGATAATGGTGCACCGTCCCGAATGAACAAGGCATTTCCCGCAGGGGTGTTCTCATTTTTCGGAAAACTTTCCTGCATTCAAGGAAATGCCTCGGCATTCGCCCGCGGTTCGTAGCCCCGGATCCGGATTGACGCCCGTTCCTGTGACAATCCCGAAAACAGACGATACACTCCGCCATGAATCAAAAATTGATGTGGAGTCGTCATGAAGAATATTCGAGTATTGGCGGGATTGCTGGCGGCCCTGCCATGCGTCGCCCTGGCCCAGGGTGCCTCGTCCTCCACCAGGGACAACGCGTTGTCCGCGCGGGTGGACCACGTGCTCACCACGACTCCGCTGATCGACGGGCACAATGACCTGCCCTGGGAAATCCGCACCAAGTTCGGCAACGTCGGCAACATCGACCTGGAAAAAAGCACCTTGAACCTGCGCGGCAAGGACGGCCGCAAGGTGTCGCTGATGACCGACATTCCGCGCATGCGCAAGGGCCACATGGGCGCCCAGTTCTGGTCGGTGTGGATTCCCGCCGACATAACCGGGCCCAAGGCCGTGGAAATGGCGCTGCAGCAGATCGACCTGGTCCACAACATGGTGGCCAAATACCCGAACGATTTCGAAATGGCCTATACGGCCGACGACATCGAACGCATCCACAAGGAGGGCCGCATCGCCGGCCTGATCGGCGTGGAAGGCGGCTCGATGATCGACGACTCGATGGCGGTGCTGCGCGACTTCTACCGCCTCGGCGTGCGCTACATGACCCTGACCCATTCGCTGACCACGGACTGGGCCGACTCGGCCACCGACAAGCCCCAGCACCAGGGCCTGACCAAGTTCGGCGTTGCCGTGGTGCACGAGATGAACCGGCTCGGCATGCTGGTCGACCTCAGCCACGTGTCGCCCGACACCATGCGCGACGCGCTGCGGGTCACCAGGGCACCGGTCATTTTCTCGCACTCCAGCGCCCGCGCCCTGGTCGACTATCCGCGCGACGTTCCCGACGACGTGCTGCGCCTGGTCAAGAAGAACCATGGCGTGGTGATGGTGAACTTCTATCCGGATTTCGTCTCGGACGCCGTCAACCGCTGGGTCGCCGAGCGCGCCGGCGTGCGTGCCCGGCTGCACACGCGCTACGTCGGCCAGCCCGATCGCATCAAGGCGGGCATGGAAAAGTGGCTGCATGACCATCCGCGACCCAAGGCCACCATCGCCATGGTCGCCGACCACATCGAGCACATCCGCAAGGTGGCCGGGATCCAGAGCGTCGGCATCGGCTCCGACTTCGACGGCATCGGCACCACGCCGGTAGGCCTGGACGGCGTAGACAAGTATCCTGCCCTGTTCAAGGAACTGGCACGCCGCGGCTGGAGCGACGAGGACCTGGCCGACCTGGCCGGCCGCAACCTGCTGCGCGTGATGCACCAGGCCGAAAAAGTCGCCAAGCACCTGCAGGCCACGGAGAGCCCGTCGCACGCGACCATCGCGATGGACAGCGCCGGAGCGGAAGCGAAATAAACCGGCCATCCCGCCCGGCCCTTGCGGCCAAACGGCGGGAACGCCCCCGCCGTTTCTCCCCCGTGTATCATTCTTGACCGCACCCGCGCGCGAACCGTGCGGGTGCATACTGTGCATTTCACATCGGGGAAAGCCTTATGGTCGTTCGCTCGTCCACAACCCGCCCGGCAGTCGGCATCAGCGGCATGGCGTTGTACGTACCACCCTATCGCGTCGACCTGGGACAATGGTGCGAGTGGACCGGCAACAACCCCGACAAGACGCGCGCAGTGGTCGGAAACGCGTTCCGCATGCCCGGCCCCGATCAGAACGCCTACACGCTGGCGGCCAACGCGGTCCTGCGGTTGATCGAAGAGCACGCCATCGACCCGCAACGCGTGGGCTACCTGGCGCTGGGCACCGAATCGAGCATCGACAATGCCGCCGGGGCCGTGATCGTGCGCGGACTGGTGGACGCCGCCCTGGCCGCGGAAGGCAAGCCCACGCTGGCCCGCGACTGCGAGGTCCCGGAGTTCAAGCACGCCTGCCTCGGCGGCGTGTATGCCATGAAGGGCGGCCTGCGCTACCTGGACTGCGACGGAGGCGACCGCCAGGCCATCGTGGTCAGCGCCGACATCGCCGAATACGCGCGCGGCAGCAGCGGCGAACCTACCCAGGGCGCGGGTGCGGTGGCCATGCTGCTGGAATCGTCGCCCACCCTGCTGCAACTGGACCTCGCCGCGAGCGGCAGCGCGTCGAGCTACCGCGGCCTCGATTTCCGCAAGCCGTTCCTGCGTTTCGCCGGGCAGGAGCCGGGACGCCACGGACACCTGAGCGACCTGCCGGTGTTCAACGGCAAATACTCCACCGACTGCTACACCGACGCCACGCTGTGCGCGCTGGACGCGATGTTCGCCCGCCGCGAAGGCTCGCGCAGTGCATGGTTGCGCGGCCTGCCGGCCGTGTTCATGCACCGGCCCTACCACCGCATGCCGCGCAACGCCTGGGCCATGGCCTGCCTGGCCGCGCTCGGTCATGATGCCGTCAACGGCGACGCCGAGGCCATGCGCGAGCTGGACGAATACTGCGCACAGGCCGGCGTGTCGCGCGAGGACGTGCTGCGCGAATGGCAGGCCGGCGTGGATGGCAACGCCGTGGACGCCTTGCCGGCAGACGCCTACCCCGCGTCAACCGCCCTGGTCCGGGCCTTCCGCAAGCAGGACGCCTACCGGAGCCTGGTCGAAGACAAGCTGCAAACCGGCTCGGACGCCATGATGGAACTGGGCAACCTGTACACCGCCGCGCTGCCCGCCTGGCTCGCCTCCGGCCTGGAGGAAGCCGCGTCCGGCGACCTGCCGTTGGACGGACGCGAACTGCTGCTGCTCGGTTACGGCAGCGGCGATGCGGCCGAGGCCATTCCCGCCCAGGTCGCTCCCGGATGGCGCGAAGCCGCGCGCAGGATCCACTTCCACGAGGCGCTGTCCGGCGCCATCGACCTGGGCCGCGAGGCCTACGCGGCGCTGCACGACACCGGCACGCTGGACGGCATGCAGGTCCCGTCGGTGTCAGGCATGGTCATCGACCACATCGGCACGCACAACGAGAACGCGTTCCAGGATTTCGGCATCGCCTACTACCGCTATCTCGGCAAGCCCTGACCGGAGTTCGAGAGGGCCCGGCCACACGCGCAAGCCGCTCAGTCCTCGGCCCGAAAGGTCCGCCCCAGCTCCGGACCCGTGCCGAAGTAATGCCGGAACACGTACAGCAGCGGGCTCCAGCGCGCCGTGTCGACATGGTCGCTGCCCGGCTTGACGATGGCGGGCGAGGCATGCACCCGCTCGACATGCGCCTCCACGATGCGGAACTCCTCGCCATCAACGCCGCTTGGCCGGTGGATGGCCGCGACCCTGGCTTCAAGCTGTATCGCGCACTCGGCGATGCGCGGTGCACGCACGCATTCGGAGGCCTGCGGTGTCAGGCCGGAGGCACCGAACTTGTCCGCCTCGTAACGGAACGTTTCCGGATCGGCCGGCGGATTGCGCCCGGTCAGCGGGGCCAGCGCCTCCACCTGGTCCATCAGCTCCGGGCCCGGGAAATTGATGACGCACTCCCGATCCCGTTCGAGATTGTCCAGGGTCTGGGCCTTCGTGCCCCATCCCATCACCACGGTGTACGCCAGCGCCCAGGCCGAGGACATCGGGCCGATGTTGGGTCGGCCATCGGAACCAACCGTGGTCACCAGGGCCACCGGGGTGCCGACATACAGGATGGACGGACGGATGCGCAGATGCGTTTCATGCGTGTGCCGATGCGGCATGACCGAAAGGTCTTCCATGGAACGGTAACCTCGTGGACGGGGAAGGATCGGTCCACAGTCTGGGACATTGTCGTCCCTACATGTTTCACGTACCATCGAAATATGGATGCAAAACCGGACATCGCCCTGATCGGCTCCATGGTGGGTGTTCCCTCGCGCGCGGCCATGCTGTGGGCGCTGGCCGGGGGACAGGCCCTGCCGGCCAGCGAGCTGGCCTGGCGCGCGCAGCTGTCGCCGCAGACGGCCAGCAACCACCTGGCCAAGCTGGTGCGTGCCGGGCTGCTGCAGGTACAGGCGCACGGGCGCCACCGCTACTACGCGATGGCCGATGCCGAGGTGTCGCAGATCATCGAACACATGATGGCCCTGGCTCCGCCGGCCTTGCGCCAGCGTCCCGATCAGGCACGCGTCGACAAGTTGCGCAGCGCGCGCACCTGCTACGGCCATCTGGCGGGCCGGCTGGGAGTCGCGGTCACCGCTGCCCTGGCCGACCGGCACCTGATCGAGCCCGCGGATCGCGACTACGTCGTGACACCGGCCGGCGAACGCTGGTTTGCCGATCTCGGCATCGACCTGCCGGCACTGCAGGCGCGACGCCGGGCCTTCGCCCGTCGCTGCCTGGACTGGAGCGAACGCGTTCCGCACCTGGGCGGCGCCCTGGGCGAAGCCCTGACCGAACGCCTATTCAAAGAGGACTGGCTGCGGCGGTCGAGGAACAGCCGCGCGGTACAAGTCACCGCAACGGGCCGGCGCGAACTGCGCCACCGCCTGCACGTCGACGTCTGAAGCCGTCTGTAGGCTGGCGCGCCATCCAGCCACATCCATCGCAGCGTCGGCACTCCCTCACACCCTCCGCAAGCCGCGCCTCCTGGCAGAAGCGTGACGTCGTTCGCTGCAATGACAACCGGTTGTTGATATAGTCCCCGCCGCTGCAACGAAAGCATGCCCTTCCGGGCATCCCGACAAGGAGGTTCTCCACACGGTCACGGAAGATCCACGTGCGTGCCCGCCCGTTCCCGAACGGCCGTCGTGGCATGCGCCATCCACGGCAGCCATCCCGTAGCCACTCCGTTGCCCACCCGCGTGCACACGCACGCAGGCAGTATCGTTGCGCCCGGCAACGGACGGCATTGCGGTTTGCTGCCCCCGGCGATCCCGGCACAGCCGGATCGCCTTCCCCCATCACTACCACCAAGGAAAAGGAAGCAACATGAGCAAACGCATCCTCGTGATCGGCATGGCCCTCGCACTGGGAGGCCTGTCCACGGCCAGCTTCGCCGCCGACGGCAACTTCTACATCGGCGCCGGCGTCGGCCAGGCGAAATGGCACATCAGCGGCGTATCCGTATCGGACGGCACCCGGATCGACGACACCGATACGGCGGCCAACCTGCGCTTCGGCTATGTCTGGCACGGGAACGTGGATTTCGCCGTCGAGGGAGGCTACGCCGACCTGGGCAAACTCAGCTCGGACTGGGCGGACAAATACGATCAAGTGCACACAAGTGCCAAATCGCAAGGCCTGTTTGCCGGCGTCAAGGTGAAATACCACTTCTCCAAGGGCTGGTACATCGGCGCCCGCGGCGGCTTGTACGAAGGAAGAATCAAGGGACACGACACCGACCGCTATACTAATTCCCTCGATGATTCCTGGACGACGTCTACCTCCTCGGAAGACGAAACCCGCGTCGGGGAGTATGCCGGTGTCGGCCTGGGCTACGACTTCGGCCGCCACTTCGGCCTGGGCCTGGAGTACAACTACTACCACAACAAGTTTTTCGACACGACGGTGAACTTCAGCACCGTCACCGTCGCGGCCGAATACCGCTTCTGATCCGGCACGCAGCACTCACGGGGACGGCGGAAAACCACCGCCGTCC
>CAZMMO010000098.1:0-7495 GCA_964567365.1 uncultured Rhodanobacteraceae bacterium
CGGCGCGGAAGCCGGAGGTGAGGTCTTCCACCTTGTGCCCGGTCATCTGGCTGGCCAGCCAGTTGTAGAAGCCGTTGGCCACGCCGCGCCCGACGCCGGCCTGGCCTTCCCAGGCGCGCGCGCCGACGACCATGTCGTAGCCCTCGTCCAGCTTGGACAGCAGGCGCGCGACGTCCGCCGGATCGTGCTGGCCGTCGCCGTCCATGAACACCAGGATCTCGCCGCTGGCCGCGCGCGCGCCGCGCTTGACCGAGGCGCCGTTGCCCATCGAATAGGGACTGGAAAGGCAAGTGACGCCGTTGGCATGGCACAGGGCCGGGGTGTCGTCGGTGGAACCGTCGTTGACCACGATGATTTCCGCCTCCGGCTGCAGCGCACGCAGGCGCGGCAACAGGTCGGCCAGGGCCGGTGCCTCGTTCTTGGCGGGCAATATGATGCTCAGTCGACTCAAGATGCTTCCCCGTCTGGTCGGCCGATGATAGCGCGAGCCGTCACGGCGTCGTGTGATGTCGTCCCCGCCGCGGATTTTGGCAAATCCCCGGGCGGGCCGTAAGATGCTGAACCCGTCGCGGGGTTCAAGGGGTTGGGCATGGGGCTGGGGGTACCGACATGGTTTGCGGTGGCGCTGCTGGCGGCGGCTCCGGCAGCCGGCGCCACGAGCACGCGGGTACCCGTGCTGGCAGCCACGCCGCAGTTCCGCCACTACAACATCGACCAGGGCCTGCCCAGCAGCAACGTGTACACGGTGGTCCAGGACCGCCATGGCGTGGTCTGGATGGGCACCATCACCGGGTTGGCGCGCTTCGACGGCAAACAATTCAAGGTCTACCGCCACATTCCCGACCAGGCAACCTCGCTGGCCAGCGACGACGTGTCCAGCGTGCTGGCCGACGCCAAGGGACGCCTGTGGGCCGGCGGCGAAGGCAGCGGCGTCAATCTGTACCGGCCGGCCAGCGACGACTTTCGCCATTTCCGGCACCAGCCGGGACGCGCCGACAGCCTGTCCGGCAACGACGTGATGGCCATGGCCGAGGGCCGCGCCGGCACGCTGTGGGTCGGCACCTACGGGCACGGCCTGGACCACATGACCTCGCCGGGCCACTTCCGGCATTTTCTCCACGATCCACACGATCCGCACAGCCTGGCCTCCGACAACGTGCTCGCGTTGTTCAGCCGCGGCAAGGGCACGCTGTGGATCGGCACGGACGCGGGCCTGGACATCCGCACGGCGGACGGCCGTCTGCGCCATGCGCACTTCCCGGGGCTGGAGCATCCGCCTACCGTGTGGGGCATCGACGGCGATGCCCATCAGGTACGGGTGGGCACCTCCGCAGGGCTGTTCGTGGTCGACGCCGACGGCGTGGCCAGACGCCTGCTGCCGCGCGTGCTGCCGCACGTGAGCGTGATATGCAGCGTGCGCGACCGGCACGGTGACTTGTGGGTGGGAACCGGCTCGGGCCTGTACCTGGTCCACCACGGCCAGGTGACCCATTTCCCGCCCCGGCCGCTGCTGCCCGGCGGCCAGCCCGGACAACTGGTCTGGAAGCTGATGCTCGACCACGAGGGCGGGCTGTGGGTGGCCACGCAGAACGGCGGCGTGGCCTACCTGAATCCGGACTGGCGCGATTTTTCGCACGATTCGCATCGCCCCGACGACGCCAGCAGCCTGAGCAACAGCCATGTCCGGGCCCTGGCCGCCGACGGCCACGGCAAGCTCTGGGTCGGCGGCGGACGCAACCAGCTGGACAAGCTGGACCCGGCCACCGGTACGGTCACCCACCTCGGCAAGGAACTGGGCTCTACGCCCAGGCGCATCCTGGCCATGGCCAGGGCCGGGCCACACGGGTTGTGGCTGGGCTTCGGCGGTGGCCTCGGCCTGTTCGACCATGGCCGGCTGCACATGGTCGCCACCCCGCCCCACGTGCGTGGCTACCGGCGCATGGTCGTCGGCCCCGACGGCACGCTGTACGCGGCGCCGGTGGGCGAAGGCATGTACCGCGTCGACCGCCGCAGCCTCCGTGCCACGCCGCTCGCCCTGGCCTTCACCGCGCCAAGCGATCGCCAGACCACCGACCTGCTCCTCCACGACGGGCAACTGTGGCGCGCCAGCCACGCCGGCCTGTCGCGCCTGCCGATCCACGGCCAACACCTGGTTCCGGTGCCCGGCGTCGCCCCGGGCCAGGTCACCGCCCTGGCCATCGCCGGCGACGACCTGTGGCTGATCCGTCCCGGCGGACTCGAGCACTACCGCCTGCACGGCCACCGCGCCCGCCTGCTGCGCCGCATCGACGCCGACCACGGCTGGCCCGGCATCGTGGCCTATTCCATGCTGGTGGACCGGCGCGGGCGGGTGTGGATGTTCGGCAACGCCGGCCTCTGGCGCTACGACCCGGCCACCGGCCGCTTCCACCGCTACGGCAAGGAAAACGGCCTGCCCAGCCCCGAATTCACCACCCGCCGGCCCGTGCGCATGGGCCGGGAGACGGTCTTTGCCGGCACCCTGGACGGGGTGATCGGGTTCCATCCCGCGGCCATCGACGACCATCTGCGCAAACCCCTGCTGGAAATCAGCTCGGTCGTGGTCAACCGCGACGGCCACGACATCCGGCTGCCGCTGGACAGCCGCCACCTGCACCTGCGCTGGAACGACCGCGACCTGCGCATCACCGCCCACGCCTCGTCCTACATCGACCCGCAGCACAACCACTATCGCTTCCGCCTGGTCGGCCTGGACCCCGACTGGGTCGACACCGGCACCCGCGGCGTGCGCGAACTGGCGGGGTTGGCCGCCGGCCACTACCGGCTGAAAGTCGAGGCCGCCGGGCCCAGCGGCGCCTGGAGCCGCCTGGCCCGGCCCCTGTCCATCGAGGTGGACGCGCCGCCCTGGGCCACGCCCTGGGCCTGGCTGGTCTACGTGCTCGTGGCGCTGGTGCTGGTCTGGATCGGATTTGCCCTCTGGCGCCGGCGCCTGGAACAGCGCCACCGTCTGCAGATGGTCGAGCAGCGGCGTCGCATGGCCGAGCAGGCCAACGACGCCAAGTCCCGCTTCCTGGCCACCCTCAGCCACGAAATCCGCACCCCCATGACCGGCGTGCTGGGCATGGCCGAACTGCTGCTGGCCTCCGGCATCGGCCCGCGCGAGCACGGCTACGCCGAGGCCATCCACCACAGTGGCGAACTGCTGCTCAAGCTGGTCAACGACGCGCTGGACATGGCCCGCATCGAGGCCGGCCATTTCGAGCTGGAGCCCGGTCCGCTGTACCCGCGCACATTGCTCGAGGAAGTGCGCCGGCTGCTGTCCGGGCAGGTGCAGGGCAAGCCATTGGCCCTGCGCGTCACCGTGGACGAGGACGTGCCGGCCTGCCTGCAAGGCGATGCCATGCGTATCCAGCAGATCCTGCTCAACCTGGCCAACAACGCGATCAAGTTCACCGAGCGCGGCGAAGTGCGCATCCACGCCGGCTACACCGATGGCCGACTGCGTCTGGTCGTCAGCGACACCGGCCCGGGCATTTCCGCGGCCGACCGCGAACGCCTGTTCCAACGCTTCGAGCAGGCCGACGGTCCGCAACGGCGCAGCGGCAGCGGCCTGGGCCTGGCCATCTGCCGCGAACTGGTGGCGCTGATGCACGGCCGCATCGGGCTCGATTCCACTCCCGGCCAGGGCAGCCGATTCGAGGTCGTCCTGCCCTTGCCGCCGATGGCGGCCCCGGACGGGCCCGCGACGGACACTCCCGCCGCCACGCAGCCCCTGCGCCTGCTGCTGGTGGAGGACGACGCCACCGTGGCCCGCGTGATCCGCGGCCTGCTGGAGGCACGCGGCCATCACGTGACCCACGCCGGCCACGGCCTGGGCGCGCTGGGCGAACTGGAGGCCGACACGTTCGACGTCATGCTGCTCGACCTGGACCTGCCCGGCGTGGACGGCTACCAGTTGGCCGGCATGGTCCGCCAGCGCGAGACCGGCGCGCGCCACCTGCCGATCATCGCCATCACGGCCCGCTCCGGCGGCGACGAGGAATCGCGCGCCCGTGCCGCCGGCATGGACGCCTTCGCCCGCAAGCCCCTGGGCGGCGCGCAGTTGGAGCAGCTGCTGCGGCAGTTGTGCCACCCCTGAGCGACCGTGATGCGTGCAGGCCGGGCACCGCCCGCCATCCGGCTCGCGTGTAATGGGATTGAGGCGCAATCGCGGATTCCCTGAAAAGGGCGCAGGATGAACGAACCCCGGAAGCCCTCCGCACCACCTTGGATTTACCGAGCAAGATACTGAAACAACAGCCATTTCGTGATACCGTCCACATCACGGCGGCGGCCGGCGGCCCCACAATGGGGGAACCACCGGCAATGTGGTGGTTGTGCCGCACCATCAGGGGATCAGGAACGATTTCATGGCTACCCAGATGCAGTCTCCCGCATTGACGGGTTTGACGGGTGTAGCGAGGCGCCTGGTGATCGACGGCATCCTCGCCGAAGCCGAAGCGCGCGAGGCCGTGCGCTCGGCCTTGCATGAGCACGTTTCCGTGTCCGCGTGGCTGGTGGAGCAGGGCCTGGTGGACAGCGCACGCGTGGCCGAAGCCACCTCGGCCGAGTTCGGCATCCCGCTGATGGACGCGACGGCGGTGAACATCGCGCAGATGCCCATGAACCTGGTCAGCGAGGAGTTGGTCACCAAGCACCAGGTGCTGCCCCTGTTCAAGCGCGGCAACCGCCTGTTCGTCGGCGTGGCTGACCCCACCAAGCAGCACGCGCTCGACGAGGTGAAGTTCCATTCCGGCTGCCAGATCGAGCCGATCCTCATCGAGGGCAAGCAGCTCAAGCGCACCCTGGAACTGGCGCTCAGCTCGGTGTCGACCACGGTCGAAGGCATCGGCGACGACGAAAGCCTCGACCTGGAGGCCAGCCTGGAGAGCGAGCAGCCCGAGCCATCCTCCAGCGTGGACACCAGCAAGCTCGACGACACGCCGGTGGTGAAGTTCGTCAACAAGGTGCTGCTTGACGCCATTCGGCGCGGCGCTTCGGACATCCACTTCGAGCCCTACGAAGCCCAGTACCGCGTGCGTGTGCGCATGGACGGCATCCTGCACACCATGGCCAAGGCGCCGATCCAGCTTTCCTCGCGCATCAGTTCGCGCCTGAAGGTGATGAGCAGCCTGGACATCGCCGAAAAGAGAATCCCCCAGGACGGCCGCATCAAGCTCAAGCTGTCCAAGGGCAAGTCCATCGATTTCCGCGTCAGCACGCTGCCGACCCTGTTCGGCGAAAAGATCGTGCTGCGTATCCTCGACGCCTCGACCGCACGGATGGGCATCGACAAGCTGGGCTACGAGGAAGACCAGAAAGAGCTCTACCTCGACGCCATCAAGAAACCCTACGGCATGGTGCTGGTCACCGGCCCCACCGGATCGGGCAAGACGGTGTCGCTGTACACCGCGCTCAACATCCTCAATGTCGAGGGCACCAACATCTCCACCGTCGAGGACCCGGTGGAAATCCGCGTCGACGGCATCAACCAGGTGCAGCAGAACACCAAGCGCGGCATGACCTTCGCGCGTGCCCTGCGCTCGTTCCTGCGCCAGGACCCGGACGTCATCATGGTCGGCGAGATCCGCGACCTGGAAACCGCGGAAATCGCCATCAAGGCCGCCCAGACCGGTCACATGGTGCTGTCCACACTGCACACCAACGACGCCGCGCAAACCGTGGCCCGACTGATGAACATGGGCATCGCGCCCTACAACATCACCTCGTCGGTCACGCTGGTGGTGGCCCAACGTCTGGTGCGCCGCCTGCACGACTGCAAGAAACCGCTGGAGCTGCCGCCCGAGGCGCTGCTGGCCGAGGGCTTCACGCAGGAGGAAATCGACGCCGGCCTGACCATCTACGAAGCGGTCGGCTGCGACGGCTGCACCGACGGCTACAAGGGACGCGTGGGCATCTACCAGGTCATGCCGATGCTCGAGGAGATCCAGCAGATCATCCTCGCGGGCGGCAACGCGCTGCAGATCGCCGAGGCGGCCCGCCGCGCCGGGGTGAAGGACCTGCACGAATCGGCCCTGAAGAAGGTGCGTGACGGCGTCACCAGCCTGACCGAAATCAACCGCGTGACCAAGGATTGACGGCACGCGCACTGGCAACGCGGACCGGCGGAGGGCTACCGGGACCCGCGAACTGCAACACAACACGACGCGCCGGATGCGCCCATAGTACGCCCATGCCCCGCCCCCGCAGGCGACGGGCACAGGCAGATCAACCGGGGAGCCGAACATGGCTATAGCCACCGCCACCAGAAAGGCACGTGCCACCGGCGCCGCGCGCGCCGCGGTCAACAAGCTGGCCGTCTACGAGTGGGTCGCGCTGGACAAGCGCGGCAAGAAGATGAAGGGCGAGATGCAGGGCAAGAACGCCGCCCTGGTCAAGGCCGAGCTGCGCAGCCAGGGCATGAACCCGCAGACCGTGCGCGAAAAGCCCAAGCCGCTGTTCGGCTCCAGCGGCAAGCGCGTCAAGCCGCGCGACATCGCCATCTTCAGCCGCCAGATCGCCACCATGATGGCCTCCGGCGTACCCATGGTGCAGGCCTTCGACATCATCGCCAGCGGCCAGAAGAATCCGCGCTTCAAGAACATGCTCAACGAGGTCAAGACCACCATCGAGGGTGGCGCGTCGCTGCACGAGGCGCTGGGCATCTATCCCATCCACTTCGACGAGCTGTACCGCAACCTGGTGCAGGCCGGCGAATCGGCCGGCGTGCTGGACAGCGTGCTGGACACCGTTGCCACCTACAAGGAGCGCACCGAGTCGATCAAGTCCAAGATCAAGAAGGCCATGTTCTACCCGGCCATGGTGCTGATCGTGGCCTTCCTGGTCAGCATGATCCTGCTGCTGTTCGTGGTGCCGGTGTTCCAGCAGGTGTTTGCCAACGCCGGCGCGGCACTGCCCGCTCCCACGCAGATCGTGGTCAGCGCCTCGCGCTTCATGCAGAGCTACTGGTGGCTGGTGCTGGGCGTGATCATCGGCACCGTGGTGGCCATCGTGATGGCCAAGAAGCGTTCGCTGAAATTCGCCCACGGCCTGGATCGCGTGACGCTGAAGCTGCCGGTGATCGGCAAGATCTTCCGCGAATCGGCCCTGGCCCGCTTCGCCCGCACCCTGGGCGTGACCTTCCACGCCGGCGTGCCGCTGGTGGAAGCGCTCGAAGCCGTGTCCGGCGCCACCGGCAGCGTAGTCTACGGCGAGGCGGTGCTGCAGATGCGCGACGACGTGGCGGTCGGACACCAGTTGCAGCTGGCCATGCGCCAGACCGAGCTGTTCCCCAACATGGTGGTGCAGATGACCAGCATCGGCGAGGAGTCGGGCGCGCTCGACAGCATGCTGTTCAAGGTGGCCGAGTTCTACGAGGAGGAAGTCAACAACGCCGTCGACACCCTGTCCACCCTGCTGGAACCGATCATCATGGTCATCCTCGGCGTGATCATCGGCGGCATGGTGATCGCCCTGT
>CAZMMO010000099.1:0-7449 GCA_964567365.1 uncultured Rhodanobacteraceae bacterium
CGGTGGAGAAGGCCGTACGCGACGGGTTGTCGTTCGGCACGCCCTGCCCCGCCGAGGTGACCATGGCCGAGACCCTCGCCCGGCTGGTGCCGTCAATGGAAATGGTGCGCATGGTCAACTCCGGCACGGAAGCCACCATGTCGGCCATCCGCCTGGCGCGCGGCGCCACCGGGCGCAGCCATATCGTGAAGTTCGAGGGTTGCTACCACGGCCACGGCGACAGCTTCCTGGTCAAGGCCGGATCCGGCGCGCTGACCTTCGGCGTGCCCACCTCGCCGGGCGTACCCGCGGCCAATGCCGATCTCACGCTGACCCTGCCCTACAACGACCTGGCCGCGGCACGGGAGCTGTTTGCCGAACGCGGCGGCGATATCGCCGGCCTGATCGTCGAACCGGTAGCGGGCAACATGAACTGCGTTCCGCCGGTGGAAGGATTTCTCCAGGGCCTGCGCGAACTGTGCACGGCGCACGGCACGGTGCTGATCTTCGACGAGGTCATGACCGGTTTCCGCGTCGCCCTGGGCGGGGCCCAGGCGCGCTACGGCGTGACGCCCGACCTGACCACCCTCGGCAAGATCATCGGCGGCGGCATGCCGGTGGGAGCCTACGGCGGCAAGCGCGAGCTGATGCGGCAGATCGCACCCACCGGACCGGTCTACCAGGCCGGCACGCTGTCGGGCAACCCGGTGGCGATGGCCGCCGGGCTGGCGATGTTGGAGTTGATCCAGGCTCCCGGCTTCCACGCCGCGCTGGAGCGCAAGGTGGAGAAACTCACCGGCGGCCTGCAGGCCATTGCCGACGAAGCCGGCGTACCGTTCAGCCACAACCGCGTCGGCGCCATGTTCGGCCTGTTCTTCACTGCGGAGAAGGTCGAAACCTACGCCCAGGCCACGGCCTGCGACAGCGAGGGATTCAAGCGGTTTTTCCACGGCATGCTGGAACGCGGCGTCTTCTTCGCCCCCTCGCCCTTCGAAGCCGGGTTCCTGTCGGCCGCGCACAGCGAGGCCGACGTCGATCAGACGCTGGAGAGTGCACGCGAAGTATTGTCCGCCGGGCTCTGATCGTAGGAGCGCACCTGGGCGCGACAGCATCAGCGCCCCGTGAGCCTTGAACCTGTCGCGCCCGGGTGCGCTCCTACAGTGGAGTGGAGACGGATGAAGGGGGCTGTCGTCACCAGGTGCCGGTGTTGGGCATGGAGGCCCAGGGCTCGGCCGGTTCCAGGTGGCCGTCCTGCAGCAGTTCCACCGAGATCTGGTCCGGCGATTTCACGAAGGCCATGTGGCCGTCGCGCGGCGGGCGGTGGATGGTGTAGCCCATGTCCATCAGGTGCCGGCAGGTGGCGTAGATGTCGTCCACGCGGAAGGCCAGGTGGCCGAAGTTGCGTGCGTTGCCGTAGTCCTCGTCCGAACCCCAGTTCCAGGTCAGCTCGATTTCCGCCTCGGGACTGTCCGGGGCGGCCAGGAAAACCAGCGTGAACTTGCCCTCGGGAACCTCCTTGCGGCGCACTTCGCGCAGGCCCAGGCCTTCGCAGTAGAAGCGCAACGAGGCGTCGATGTCGCGGATGCGGACCATGCTGTGCAGGTATTTCATGTCGATGAGTCTCCATGCGGGCCACGGCGGGCATCGCGGAACGTGACCACCAGCACGTCGCGATGGGCCGGGAGTGAAGGATCCAGCGGCTCGACCGCCGTCACGCCATGGTAAACCCGGTGGTCGTCGAGCAAGGTGGCATCCAGCGGCGCGGCCAGCGTGAAACTGCCCAGCTCGCTGCGGTCGGGCGCGTAGACGGTGGTGGTGCCGCGGGCGATGTTCAGGCGCTGCACCATCAGCACCAGCACGTAGTCCACCCCATCACGATGGATTCCCTCGGGGGTGGGTTGGCCGGCCATGTCGGCGCGGGCCTCGATGCGGAACTGGTGCACTTCGACATGCCAGTCGCGCACGTCCGGCGCCACGGCGCCGAACACCCCGTGGCAAAAACCCAGCACGGCGCGCAGGCTGGCGCCGGCGCCGATGGCCGGCTCGATCGGCTCGAACCAGCGCTCGATGCCGCCATTGAGGTTGTTGTAGCTGCGCGACTGGTAATGCGGCTGGTGCGGCTGGCGCGTGACGCCCTGCGCCTGCGACGCCGCGTACACGGCATGCCGGCGGCGGCGATAGAGGCCATGGTCGGCCATGTAATGGTCGCGCTCAAGGCGGCCCCAACTGGCGGCGAAGGCGTCCCAGTCCTCCAGGCTGCCGTGACGCAACAGGGCCCTGCGCATGTCCGCGCCGGGCAACAGCACGAAGCCGTCGCGCGCAATGATGGCTTCCAGGGGTGCCTCGACGGATACGGGAGCGGATGACACGGCAGGTTTCCGGCGCAGTGGGAAGTCCACGATGGCGCCATGGAGGCGATGTTTCAATATCCCGCATCCATGCGGCAGTCCCGGAAACCCTGATTCCCCACGTAGGAGCGCACCTGGGCGCGACCGGCTCAAGGCTCATGGAACGCTGATGCCGTCGCGCCCGGGTGCGCTCCTACGGAAAAGGGCGGGGTCAATCGAGGAACAGGTCCGGCGCCAGCGGCGCGCCCGGCTGGACGGCATAGGCATCCAGGTCGGTGACGCCGGCCTCGCGCAATACTTCGTCGTCGATGCAGAAGTGGCCGCTGAATCCGCGTGCGGGTTTGCACAGGATGGCATGCGCGGCGTCGGCCATGATCTCGGGTTTGCGGCAGTTTTCCGGCTTGACCTTGCCGCCCAGCATGGCGATGGCGGCGGTGGCGATCACGGTGCGCGGCCACAAGGCGTTGACGGCGATGCCGGCATCGGCCAGCTCCGCGGAAAATCCCAGCACGCACAGGCTCATGCCGTACTTGGCGATGGTGTAGGCGGTGTGGTGCTGGAACCACTTGGGATCCAGGCTGGGCGGCGGCGACAGCATCAGCACATGCGGATTCTTCGCCTTGCGCAGATACGGCAGGCAGGCCCGGGTGGTGACGTAGGTGCCGCGCGCATTGACCTGCTGCATCAGGTCGTAGCGTTTCATCGGCGTGTCCTCGAGGCCCGCCAGCCAGATGGCGCTGGCGTTGTTGACGACGATGTCGATGCCGCCGAAACGCGCGGCCGCCTCGGCCGCGGCTTCGGCTACGCGGTCTTCGTCGCGGATGTCGACCTTGAGTGGCAGGGCCTTGCCGCCCGCGGCCTCGATCTCGGCGGCGGCGGTGTGGATGGTGCCCGGCAGTTTGGGATTGGGCACCGCGCTCTTGGCGGCGATGGCCACGTTGGCGCCGTCACGTGCGGCGCGCAGGGCGATGGCCAGGCCGATGCCACGCGAGGCGCCGGTGATGAAAAGGGTCTTGCCGGACAGGGTCACCATGTCGTTCTCTCTTTCCGTGAAGGTGTCGCGTGGCGCGAGGTGTCTCGCGAGGGAGTCTGTCTCGCGAGGGTGTCAGGTACACTTTCTGGCCAACGTGTTTCGCACTACACCGACAACTTGCGCCAGAAAGTGTACCTGACACCCAGGGAAGCTCGGGACTTGCGGCAAGCCAACGCCACCCAGGCACGTCACCCGCGCTGAAACCGCGGCAGCACGTCGCGCAGCCAGGCCAGACGCTCCAGGGGTTCAGTCATCTCCAGCAACTGCTGCCGTTCGATACCGTCGAGTGGCAGCAGTTCGGCCAGGCGAAAACCGACCCAGCTGGCGTCGTCGTAGCGCTGCGCGGGCGCATCCGACCACGGCGGTGCCAGTTGCTCGACCAGCCGCCGCAGGATGGTTTCCAGCAGGCCGAATTCCGGCGGCAACGGCAGCGTCGGCTCGTCCGGCCAGCGGTTCAGGTCGGCCCGCAGCTGGCCGTCGTCGCGGGCGCGCGCCTGGTCGACGCGAAAACGCGCGCCGCCTTCGGCGCAGATGCCCAACAGCCCGTCGTCGGTGGTGTAGAAATCGGTGATGCGGGCCAGCGTGCCCACGGCGGCCGGCACCGCCGGCGCGCCCGTTTCGCGTCCACCGAGGATCAGGCACACGCCGAAACTGCTGCCCTCGCGCGTGCATTCACGCACCAGGTCCAGGTAACGCGGCTCGAACACGCGCAATTCCAGCGGCCCCCCAGGAAAGAGCACGGTTGCCAGCGGAAACAGCGGTACATCGGAAAGCAGCGAAGACGCGCGGGCCATGCGTGCCAGTGTACCCACTTCACTGGCGCGTCGCGGCCAGGGCGGGCGACACCGGATTCAGTTTTCGCCCAGCAGCGCTACGAACCGCCGTGGCGCATCCTCGAAGCCGCCGTTGGACATGAACACGACATGGTCGCCCGGGCGCGCCTGGTCGCACAGCGCGGCCAGCAGTGCGTCGACCGTTTCCGCGGCCTGCCCGCGCCTGGCCATGGCGTCCAGGACGTGCGCGGCGTCCCAGGACAATTCCGGGCGCCGCAGAAACACCACGCGGTCGGCTTCGGCCAGGCTGGGGGCCAGGGCGGCGGCATGCACCCCCATCCGCATCGAATTGGAACGCGGTTCGAGCGCCACCAGGATGCGGGCCTGCCCCACCCGCGCGCGCAGGCCCGCCAGAGTCGCGGCGATGGCGCTGGGGTGGTGCGCGAAGTCGTCGTAGACCTGGATGCCGCCAACCCGACCGACCGGTTCCATGCGCCGCCTGGCATTGCGGAAGGCGGCGAAGGACGGCAGCAGGGCCTGCGCCTCGCAGCCCGCGGCATGGGCGGCGGCCAGGGCGGCCAGGGCGTTCATCACGTTGTGACGGCCCATGAGCGACCAGTGGACATCACCAACGACGGCCCCACCGTGGCGAACGCGGAAGCGCGAGCCGTCGGCCTGCAGCAGCTCGGCGCGCCAGTCCCCGCGCTCGATGCCGAACGTTTCCACCGGCGTCCAGCAACCCATGGCCAGCACCTTGGCCAGATGCTCGTCCTCGGCGTTGACGATCAGGCGACCGTTGCCCGGCACCGTGCGCACCAGGTGGTGGAACTGGCGCTCGATGGCGGCCACGTCGGGAAAGATGTCGGCGTGGTCGTATTCCAGGTTGTTGAGGATGGCGATGCGCGGATGGTAGTGGACGAACTTGGAGCGCTTGTCGAAGAAGGCGGTGTCGTACTCGTCCGCTTCGATGACAAAGAAACGGGAATCGGGAATAGGGAATGGGGAATGGACCGCGCGATCCGGCTCATCCGCCGTCGCCATTCTCCCTTCTCCATTCCCGATTCCCGCGCCCAGGCGCGCGGAGACACCGAAGTTCCCGGGCACGCCACCCACCAGGAATCCCGGCGCCATGCCGGCGCTTTCCAGCAGATGCGCCAGCAGGCTGGTGGTCGTGGTCTTGCCGTGGGTTCCGGCCACGGCGAGCACGTCGCGCCGGCGCAGCACCTGCTCGCCCAGCCACTGCGGTCCCGAGACATACGGCAACCGGGCGTCGAGCAGGTATTCCACGGCCGGATTGCCGCGGGTCATGGCATTGCCGACCACGACCAGGTCCGGGGCCGGTTGCAGGTGTCGCGGTTCGTATCCTTCCTTGAGGGTGATGCCCAGCGTCTCGAGCTGGGTGCTCATGGGCGGATAGACATGGGTATCCGAGCCCTCGACCTCATGGCCCATCGCGCGCGCCAGTACGGCAAGGCCGCCCATGAAGGTGCCGCAGATGCCAAGGATGTGCAGTCGCATGAAGAGGCCTGCCGGTCGCCGGCGACGAATCAGCCGTTGGCGGCCACGCGATCGGTCGACAACACGGCCTTGATGCGCCCGAACACCTCGTCCAGCGCGCCTACGCCGTCGACCACGCGCAGCATGCCATGCTCCTCGTACCACTCGGCGACCGGGGCGGTCTGTTCGGCGTACACGGCCAGCCGCTTGCGCACGGTGTCGGGGTTGTCGTCGGCGCGACCCTGTTGCTGGAAACGGATCTCGCAACGGCTGACGATCTCCTCGTTGGGCACATCCAGCTTGACCACGGCGTCCAGGGGCTTGTCCAGGCGTTCGAGCAGGCCGTCGAGCGCCCGCACCTGGGCCAGGTTGCGCGGGTATCCGTCGAGGATGAAGCCCGCCCTGGCATCGTCTTCGGCCAGGCGCTCCTCGAGCATGCCCAGCACGATGTCGTCGGACACCAGGTGCCCGGCGTCCATCACCGCCTTGGCCTTCACGCCCAGCGGCGTGCCGGCCTTGACCGCCGAGCGCAGCAGGTCGCCGGTGGAAATGTGGGGAACGCCCAGTTCCGTAGTCAGGCGCGCGGCCTGGGTACCCTTGCCCGAGCCGGGCGCGCCGAGTAGCACGAGTCGCATTCGATGCTCCGCATGTGTCTCCGGCCGCCGCATGCGGCACGCCTTCGAGCGTTGAGTGAAATGGCGTTAAAAGTAGCCTGTGGCGCCGGTTCCGTCAAACAAAAGCATGGCATGAAGGAGCCTATCCCACTGTCATGCAAGCGATTATCCTTGGGGACCGTTTCTCAACCCAGGAACCCGTCATGGCCCAAGGCAGACTCCTTTACGCCCAGTCCGGTGGCGTCACCTCCGTCATCAACGCCACCGCCGGCGCCGTGATCGAGACCGCCCGCCGCCGCGGCGTGAAGGCCTACGCGGCACGCAACGGCATCCTCGGGGCGCTGCGCGAGGACCTGATCGACACTTCCAAGGAAAGCGCATCGGCCGTTGCCGCCTTGTCGCACACGCCCGGCGGGGCTTTCGGCTCGTGCCGCTACAAGCTGAAGTCGCTCGAGGACAACCGTGCCGAATACGAGCGCCTGATCGAGGTGCTGCACGCGCACGACATCCGCTGGTTCCTCTACAACGGTGGCAACGACTCGGCCGACACGGCCCTGAAGATCTCGCAGATCGGCAAGAAGCTCGGCCATGCGGTCACCTGCATCGGCGTGCCCAAGACGGTGGACAACGACCTGGTCCTCACCGACTGCTGCCCCGGTTTCGGCTCGGTGGCGCGCTACACGGCGCTGTCCACCCTGGAAGCCAGCCTCGACGTGGCCTCGATGAGCGAGACTTCGACCAAGGTGTTCATCCTGGAGGTGATGGGCCGCCATGCCGGATGGATCGCCGCCGCGGCCGGCCTTGCCGGCGACGGCAGCGAGCAGGCGCCGCCGCACGTGATCCTGTTCCCCGAGCGCGTGTTCGACGAAGCCGCCTTCCTGGCCAAGGTGCAGGCGACGGTGGAACGCGTGGGCTATTGCACCGTGGTCGCCTCCGAAGGCGTGCACGACGCCGACGGCAAGCTGCTGGCCGACGCCGGCACCCGCGACGCCTTCGGCCACGTGCAACTGGGCGGCGTGGCCCCGCTGCTGGCCAACCTGGTCCATGCCAAACTCGGCCTGAAGGTGCACTGGGCCCTGCCCGACTACCTGCAACGCTCGGCCCGCCACGCGGCTTCCGCGGTGGATGTCGAACAGGCCCGGGCCGTGGGCAAGGCGGCGGTGGACTACGCGCTCAAGGGCATGAACGCCACCATGCCGATCATC
>CAZMMO010000100.1:0-7373 GCA_964567365.1 uncultured Rhodanobacteraceae bacterium
GACCCCTTGATCGGAACTGGTTCACGGATTCTGATGGCGATTATCCTCATAATGAGGCACCCGTCGGGACGGCCATGAGGTCACGATTTCATCGGTGGCAACGGTTGACGGATGGCCTGGTTGTCCCGATCGGCCACGCTTGGGTAATGGGTACGAGTTAACCTCGTTGCCATTAGCCAATGGGTCGAGGATCATGGCGCGGGTGTTTTTGAGTTGTTGTCGACTCATACCAAGGATATGGATTTTATTGGGGGATTCATGCTTACGAGAAAGCGTTCGGTCCGCATCCGGATCTGCGTTCTGACGTTTGTCTTGACCGCGTTTTCTGGAATGGCCGCAGCCGCTCCGGTAGTGTTTGCACACGCCTCATCAACCGTGAATACGAGTGTGCCACCGGCCAGGATCGTTGCCGATGGTACTGACTACGTTGGGGAGACCTGCCACGGCGACATGCAGTCAAAGGCGATCCCGCCCGACGTGTATGAGTGTTATTACGATAATGGATTCGCCGGGGCGGCTTCATCCGGTTGGCCACCTTCCATGAACTTCGCCTGGTCGCGAGTTGCCGCGGCATTGGAGTGTGGCGGTGTCAGGGTCTCGTTGGAAAAGCTTATGCCGGTCCTGGTAAAAAAATTCAAGTACGGCGCGGATATCCAGAAAATAGTTGGTATCCAATTCCACCGCGCACAAATCCACTTTGACCCGAAGTTTTGTACGGCCAAGCGTGTTGCCGAATACGAAAGGGTATTGCCCGGGTTCTACCAAGGGCACTTTCCAACCGGATGACTCGGTAAAGCACCGCTCTTGACCGCTCTGGAGCCCGGCCTCATCTGCCGGTGGCCCCGCATCGGCGATCTCGCCTGCAGCCATGGAAGACACAATGTCGACGACCGAAACGCCACGCGCGGCCATGTTTGTTCCCTGCTTCGACAAAGCCGCTGCCATTGCTGTGTGCAAGGTGGCCCGGGCCGCCATTACCCGCCATATCGCAGGTTCCCATGACTGGGAACGATTGCATCAGACGCCCAGCCATCCAGCGCCTGCCGATGCCGATGCCGATGACGATGCCGCGGCTGTGTTACTGGCGTGTCCAAAAACAATGATGATTGCAGATGCGCGGGTTTGCGTCGCATCGAAGCGGGAGGGGAATAGAACCAATCACTGGCGACATATGGTCGCAAAGGGAGAAATGCATGTCTGATATGAACAGTGGTGTACGACCGTGCGTGATGGCGCTTGCGGTGACATTGGCATTGGGATTGTCGGGTTGTGGCGGCGGCTCGAATGTTCGACCTACACCGACATCAACACCCGCACCTGCATCGGGGGCGGGCCAATCATCGTCGGGCTCGGGGAGCCATAGTGGATCTTCGTCGAATTCCGGGAGCGACAGCGCATCGTCGTCCACTTCCAGTGACATTCATGCTGATGTCGACGGTGCTGACGGGGTCAAGACATGGCCCCAGGATATCAGTGGCGCCAGAGGGTTGATCAAGGAAGGCAGCGGAACCCTGGCCCTGACCGGCACGAATACCTATACCGGTGGCACCACGATCAACGAGGGCACCTTGCAGATTGGCAATGGCGGCAAGACGGGGTCAATCACGGGCGACGTGACAGATGATGGCACCCTCGTATTCGACCGCAGTGATGATGTGACATTCACTGGTGAAATCGACGGCACTGGCTCGCTGGTGAAAAAAGGTGCGGGAACGTTGGTACTGACCGCCGTGAATACCTACGCGGGAGGTACCGAGATAAAAGCCGGCACTTTGCAGATTGGTGATGGAAGTGTCTCGAGCAGCCCTTTCGTGCATTCGCCCGGGAGTGGCGACGTCAGCATTGCTTCGGGCGCCACCCTGCTTCTTGATGCCGACGAAGAAAAAGGCACCACCGCGCATCTCATCAACGGTTTTGGTAACACCATTTCCGGCAAAGGAGACATTGTGGTTGCCGGCACGGCGTGGGAGGCTCTGGATGGGGTCAGCAAGAATTTTTCCGGTACGACCACGGTGAAATCCGGCAATCTGCTTATCGGCGAGAAGAATAGCGACGCGGTGCTGGGGGGCGATGTCGTCGTCGAGTCGGGAGCCACGTTGCGTGGTCACGGGACCATCGGTGGCAATCTCGACATTCTTCCCGGTGGCACTATCCGGTCGGGTGGCAGCGGGTTCAGCGATTCCGGCACGCTGACGGTGAACGGGAGCTTCACGGCCGCGGATGGAAGCGAGCTTGGCGTTCTTACCGGCCCGTCGGCCGGTGTGCCCGAGGGGGTGGAGATCCGGGTTGGTGGAGATCTCACGTTGAACGGAATGACGCTCACCGTGTACAGCAGCGGTGCTCTGAGTACCATCGCGCCTGGCTTTTACAGTTTGTTCTCCTACGCCGGCGCTCTGCACGAGACCAACGGCGGCATCACGCTGGCCAACGGATCGACCAGTGGACTGAAGCTTGCCACGTTGACCAATGCCAAGCGGATTCTCCTGTTGAATCCTCCAACCGCGGGCAAGCTGGAATTCTGGAACGCAAACGGCCGGGCGTCGTCCGTCGGGATAGGGGGTGGAGACGGCACGTGGTCGACGACATCCAAGGTATGGACAAATCCCGTTGGTACCGACGCGAATGGTGTCATGTCGCCACAGCCGGGCTTTGCTGTTTTTGCCGGTACCCCGGGAACGGTGACTATCGATGATAGTGCCGGCAAGGTCACGACTTCGGGTCTCCAATTTGGAACGGATGGCTACGTGCTTGCGGGTGATTCGCTGACGCTGGCTGACACGTTCACGGCGCCGGTGGTTCGCGTTGGTGACGGTTCGCGTTCCAGCGCCTCCATGACGGCGACCATCAAGGCTCCATTGGTCGGGGCGGGTGGCATGATGAAGGTCGGCAAAGGCACATTGCGGCTCCCTGGTGCCAATACGTTCAGCGGAGGCACCACGATCAGGGAAGGAACGCTTGTGGTGGGCAATGCCCACGCACTCGGGTCGGGAAGCATCGACTTGGCCGGTGGAACACTCGGGTTCATGACAAACAAACTGATGCTGGCCAATGCGATCACGCTGGACGATGGTTCGATCGTGGTGGCTGACGGACAGACCGAAACGCTTTCGGGCGACATCAGCGGATCTGGCGGCATCGACAAGAGTGGTGCCGGAGTCCTGATACTCACCGGGCCCAATACCTTTACAGGAGGCGCGGAGATACATGAAGGAATCCTGCGTTCCGCAGCCCGGCTGGTCGGTAAGGTGGATGTCGATGAACAAGGGATTCTTGATGGAGTGCCCGGTATTGACGGTAGTCTCGACAACGACGGCACGGTCATTGTTCATGACGGTGAGACCAAGGTGTCGGGTGATTACACCGGCGATTCCGGGACCACTCTGGCAGTCAGCCTGGGCTCCAAACTGGATGTGACCGGTACGGTGACGCTGGGTGGCGGCACGTTGGAAGTTACCGGTGCCGACAGCGGATACGTGGCCAATACGCACACGGCTGTGTTGACTGCCGGCAAAGGCGTGGAAGGTACCTTTGCCAAGCTGGTCAAGGACACCGGCGTGGTGTTCACCTCGACCACCATCCACTACGGTGCGAATGAGGTGTGGTTGGATACGACCGGGCTCGACGTCACCGTGGCAGCCGGAGGCCACGGTGTGGGTTACACGCCGGCATCGATGGGCAGCGCGGTGCGTGTGCAGAGTGCATTCGACAAGCTGGACCAAAAAATCGCCAGCGGCACGCTCTCGGATACCTCGCCAGGCTTTGTGCAAGTCGCGGGCGAGTTCCAGCAGTCCCCCAATCTGCGGGCTGCGCAGGCGTCGCTCGAGAGTCTTTCCGGCCAGTTGCATGCGGCCAGTGCCGGCATGACGCTGCAGACCATTGATGCAACGGGGCGAGTGCTTTCCAGAAGCCTGGAGCATTGGTCAACCTACGACGGTGGCAAGCATCTCCACACGTGGATGCGTCGTCTCAAGCTGGGTGGCGACATGTCGCGTGGCGGCTACGCCAATGTCGATTATCAGTTGAATGGCTGGTTGCTCGGCACCGATGTCGCCGTGGGCCCGGATACGCTCGCGGGCTTTGCCTTTAGCCAGGGCAACGGCATTGAGCAGTTGACCGGTCGCTTTGACCGCAACCGGAGTCGCAGCACGGCCGGGATGGGCTACCTCGCTTGGTCGGGAAGCCACTGGTATGCCCATGGCCGCGTGGGTGTGGGTCATTATCATCAGAGCATGCGTCGCACGTTGCTGTTGGGGCAGACTTACCAGGGCGTTGCAGCCGACTACAACGGTCACTACGGCGTGGTTTACGGTGAAACGGGCCGGCGCTTCCATATGGGCTCGATGCGGCTGACGCCGTTTGTCAACGCGGAATACGACGGTATCGTGCGCCATGGTTTCGTGGAGCATGGAGCCGGTGGGTTCGGCCTCAAAGCCGGTGCGAACGTGGTGCAACGCTGGCAAGGTGGCGTTGGACTGAAGCTGTCGCGTCAATGGGTATTTGGCCATGTGGGCACGGTGGGATTGGATGCACGCGCGCTTTGGCGCCAGACGCTGTCGGCCGGTGGCGCGGTGTTCGACGCCAGCCTGGTAGGCATGGACTCGTGGCAGCCGCTGACGGGTGTGGGATTGTCGCGACACGGCGTGGAGTTTGACCTTGACGTGAACGCGCGACTGTCGGCCAATACCAGGTTCAAGCTTGGGTACGAGTACCTGGCCGGGGATCGTGGCCACGCCGAAGTGGCCTCGGCGGACTTCGCCGTGCGGTTCTGATCTTGCATTGCGGAGTGGCCTCCGGGATCAGGGTGGTTTGCGCCGATGCCAAACGGCCACTTTGGCCACGTGACGGGATGATTGGCCAGGTACCGCGCGCCGCGACATGTCCAACAATCAGGAGGTCCGGCGCCAGATCATGATCTGGCGCCTCTTGACTTGGTATGGCGACGGTTTCGTCGTGGCTGCTTGGAAGGCACGGGGCCAGTCCGCCGCCGGTCCCGCTGCGATCTGTCTGGTGATGGCTGAGGCGTACGGATGATCTCGTCAGCAGCGCAACACGCAATAAAAGGGAACGGAGGGAATGGGTTGAACAAAGCCTTCCTGGCGGCGGAAATTCATGGCGCGTCCTTGAGTGGAAACTGGTAGATCGAGGTCGAAATGGGCGGTACCGTCAGGCTCGAGCCGAGCGCCGGAACGCTTGCCTGGCTGATCGTCACACCGGGAGGGGCGCCCACCACATTCTTGGCCTTGAGATCTTTCCCCGTCAGCCGCCATACCGTTCCTTTCCCTTGGGAATGCGCGCCCTCGATGGTGATCGCCACCGGCTGCGCCTGCCGGGTCGCGTTGACGATGGCGATCGTCAGTCTGGTCCGGTCGGGGCTCAACGCCGCGACCATGTCCAGCGGCCAGGTGGGGCTGCCTGCCTTCACTTTGGGATGACCATAGCCGACCGGATATTCGGGATCGGGTTGGGGCGAATTGCCGGTCAGTTCGACCGGGATCATGCCGGCGCCGAAATGCTCACCGTAGAGCTTGAACACCATGCCGGTGGAATTGAGCGTCGCGCCGGTCGGCGTTACGTCCATCGTCGAAGCGCCGGTGGTGAACGCGGCCATGCGCAGAAAATCGGTATGACGCAGCATTTCCTGCAGCACCATCGAATAGGCGAGCGACAGCTTCAGGTTTGGCGGCGCGCCGAGATAGGCGTATTCGTCGATCGAAAGGAAAATACCCTTCTTCTTCATCTTCGGAAAGCGATGCTGGTAGATCGCCCATTCGTCCGCCTTCATCCGCACCTGGTTGGACGGCTGGCGGGCAAATTCGAGCAGCGCTTCCGACCGCGGGGCGTCGGGACGCTTTTCCGCGTGGTCGTACCAATGCTCGCTCAACCCGTCGAAATTGCCCCACGCCTCTCTGAGCAGGCCGCCGGTCCAGTCCTGGTCGGTGCCGAACTTTGGCTGGATGCTTTTGAGCGTCGGATTCACCTTGGCGTCGCGCGGATTGAGCTGGTCCGGCATTGCGCCCGAACCGATCAGGATGATCGAGGGATCGACCGCGCGCATGGCCGCGGCGAAGCGGTTGTGCTTGAGCATGAAATAGTCCAGCGTGGTCTTGCCGATCTGCCACCAGCCATAAGGCTCGTTGCCGATATTCCAGAAGCGGACGCCATATGGCGCCCGATGGCCGTTGGCCGCGCGTTTGGCGCCCCATTCGCTGGTCGCCGGGCCGTTCAGATATTCGACCTCTTCGGCCGCCGAGTGGGCGTCGCCCAGCCCGGCGTTGACGGTGACATAGGGCTCGACACCGATCAGGCGGGTCAACTCCATCCACTCGTCCATGCCGATGTCATTCGTCTGCATGGCGTTCCATGCGTGATCGAACATCGGCGCCCGCTTGTCGCGCGGGCCGAGCGCGCTGTGCCAATCCCAGTTCGACAGAAAATTGCCGCCGGGCAAACGCCAGAAACCGGAGTGCAACGACTTGAGGATTGCGACCGAGTCCGCGCGCCAGCCGTCGATATTGTCCGCCGGCATCAGCGAAACGACGCCGACCCGAAAGTGGCCCGATCCGGTGCCGGTGACCTCGAAGCGGGCATCGCTGCTCGCGGCGCCGGCGGTGAAGCTGAGCGGCACCACCTGCCAGGAATCAGTCAACGCGGGCAATTTGACGACCTGCCTGTCTGCCGACCCGTCTCCCCAGATCAGCGCTACCTGCACCGATGCACCGGGTGTCCCGGCGATGGTGATGTGGCCGGTATAGCGTTTGCCTTTGGCAACCCCGATCCCGGCTTGCCCGAAGCCGTGGACCCCACCGTTGTCGAGCGCCACACGTACGTCTTGCTTGCCAACATAGGGATCGTGGCGGTCCATGGAGACCGCCGTGGCGTCGCCAATCGGACGCCATTTGCGCAGCGTCATCATGGGCATGTGCGGGTTCTGTTCCGGCATCACCGGATCGTGTCCTTTCTCGACAACGGGGAAATAGAACTTGCGGTCGTCGAGCATCTGGGCCCACAGCGTTCGCGCGACGAGGTTGCCGATGGGCTCGATGAACATGCCGTATTCGTAGGGCGAGACCGGCCGGGATTGCTGCGTGACGTCGATTCGAGCGTGCAATCCGGCCGTATGCGGGCGTGCCGGACAGGGGGCGCTGCCGATTGCCAGCGCAGCCATGATGCAAAGTTGCCCCAGAAGTCCCCGCTTGGATTTGCGCATTGTCCTCTCCCATGAATAGCCGGTGTGGCGCCCTCGATTTCCCTGTATGGCCCGCACCTTGCGTTCGCTGAGGAAATAAAATGTGAGCGCTAACATCCTGGCCAGAGTTTTTTCTCGCGTCAAGTGCGCGTGTTGGGATCGAAGACAGGGTACAAGTTCAATTAAT
>CAZMMO010000101.1:0-7248 GCA_964567365.1 uncultured Rhodanobacteraceae bacterium
CGCTACGCGCAAGGCAAGCTTCACCCGACGTCCCACAGCCCGTTTCCGTGGAGTTAGCGCGAAAGGCGGGTTTCTCTCGCCTACTCGATCCCGGGAGGCACCAGAACGAGCTTTCCCGCATGCCTTTTCGCGATAAAATCCTTCTGCGCCCGCACCATCTCGCGTAGTGGATAGGTTTTTGCCACCAACGGTCGGATCTGGCCCGCTTCGACGTAGCTGACGAGGTTGGTGAATACGATGTCCTCCTGAAACGCGCAGCCGTAGAAGGTGATGTCTTTCAGGTACAGCGTGCGCACATCGAATTCGACCAGCGGTCCCGCGATCGCGCCGGCGACGGCATAGCGCCCGCCACGCCGAAGCAGCTGAATCAGATGCGGCCATTGCGGTCCCGCAACCAGGTCGACCACGACACTGACGCTCTCGCCGCCGAGTGCGTCGAGCAGATTGCCGTCCCGCGGCACCACACGATCGGCACCCAGCGCCTTCACCTTTTCCGCTTTGGCGGCGCCGGCCACGGCGATGACCTCGGCGCCGCGGCGCCTTGCCAGTTGCACGGCGGCCGAGCCCACGCCGCCGCTGGCGCCGGTGATGACGACCCGATCTTCCTTTCCCACACCAGCGCGGTGAAGCATGCCCTCGGCGGTGGAGTACGCGCAGGGTAGCGATGCCAGGTCGGTATCGCTCCAGTCACAGTTCACCGCCCAGACGTCCGCCGCCGGCGCTCGGGCGTATTGCGCGAAGCCGCCATCGCATTCCGCGCCGAAAGTCCAGCACTCGAACGGGCGGAAGTCGACGTATCCCCGCAGCATGGTCCGCACCAGCACGCGTTCACCCATCCGCGCTGTGTCGACGCCGTCGCCTACCGCGACGATACGGCCGCAGCAGTCCGCTCCCTGAATACGGGGGAACGTCATCGGTATCCCGGACCATGTGGCATCCTCGGCCCTGGCTTCGGTGAAGCCGGTCGAGCCGCCGGCGTTGGTTTCGCCGCTGACGTCCTTCGAGTACCAGCCAATCCGGGTGTTGATGTCGGTGTTGTTCACACCGGCCGCCGCCACCCGTATCAATACCTCGCCCCGACGCGGTCGCGGTACGGGTACGTCCTCGCGATACTCGAGCTTGTCGAATCCGCCGTGGCCGGTCAGCAGCATCGCTGCCATCGCCTTCGGGATGTCTGAACTCATGGGAGGTACTCTTCCGTCAGTGATTTCTCGATGGCGGCGCTCCGGAACAGTCGGCGGGCGGCATCAGCGCCATGTCGTGCGGCAGCGCGGCCGCCGATCACCGGGGCCATGGCGGTTGCGCCTTCGATCAACAGCATCAACTCTTCGGCAAGCCCGGAGGTGGCCGCAGCCGGGTTGCCGCGGGTGCGTTGCCGTATGTTCTGGAGAATGCGCTGCTTGTGGGATATGACGAAACCGGTAATGGACTCGTCGTGGGCGGCGTATTCACCGAGCGCCTTGAGGAACATGCAGCCGAAACCGTTATCGCCGTTGAACCAGCTCTCCATGGCGGTGAACAGGCGGACCCAGCGCTCCTGTTCATTGGCGGCCTCTGCATTCAGCGCTGCATCGAATGCCTGCATGAAGCGTTCTTCACGGCGGACCAGGACACTGTGGACCAATTCCGTCTTCGACCGGAAGTGCCGATACAGAGTCCGTGGAGTGACACCGGCCTCGGTCACGATGCGATCTATGCCGGTGGTGTGGAAGCCGTCGCGGTAGAAGAGACGCTCGGCCGCGACAAGGATGTCTTCGCGCTTGGACATGCGTGGATGATGAAGTATAGTGAACGCTATCCATACTATAGCGGATGTGATGCCCCGACAAGGTGGTCGGCACAGCGGCAACGGGTGGGAAGACCCGTGGGTGGTTTCCTGATCAACGGCAGCGTCTTCGACAATGAAAATACATCCGTTACCGCCGCTCAACAGCCTGGTGATGTTCGAGGCCGCCGCCCGCCACCTCAGCTTCACGACCGCGGCGGCGGAGCTCAACGTCACGCAGGGTGCGGTGAGCCGTCAGATCCGGCATCTGGAAGCGTATCTCGGCAAGCCGCTGTTCGACCGTAGCAAGCGCAATATCGACCTCACACCGGTCGGCAGGCAGTATCTTGAGGCGGTGCGTCCCGCCCTTGCCAGCATCTCGGACGCAACCGGGGAACTGCTGCAGTGGCGCGGCGATCGCCAGATCACCGTGGCCACGACCAATGCGATGGCCACCTTGTGGCTGTTGCCGAGAATTCCCGAATTTCAGCGTGAGCATGAAGAGGTGGATATTCGTATCCTGGCCTCTGACCAGGTTCAGGAACTCGGGCGCTCGGAATTCGATCTGGCCCTGTTGTACTGTCGTACACCGCCGCCGCATATGCGCGCCACGCCACTGTTTCAGGAAGAGGTATTCCCGGTGTGCAGCCCGGCCTATCTCCACGCCACCGGCGACTTGCAGCGCCCCGAGCAGCTGTTTTGCCGCACCTTGCTCGATCTGGAAGACACCCCGACCGACTGGTATCAATGGGCGGAGTGGTTTCAGCGCATGGGCGTCGAACCGGCGGAGCCGCGTAACCGGATCAACATCAACAACTATCCCATGCTCATCCAGGCCGCGCTGAATGGGCAAGGGATGGCGCTGGCATGGGGAAATCTGCTCGATCATTACCTGGAGAGCGGGGCGCTGGTGCGCCCGATGGAAACGGTGTTGCGCACATCGGCCTGCTTTTATTTGCTGGAGCCTGAGCATCGCGTGCGCCTGAAGCCACCGGTGCGGCTGTTTCGGAAGTGGCTGCTGACCCAGCTGCAGCAGCAGTGCCCGGATTATTCATGAGCACAGGTAATGAGACGGGGAGAAAAAATCGCTTGTCGGTGCGGCACTGCCCCGGTATGTTTTTCGACCAATATGCATGATATCGCGCCTTTGTGGCGGTGCGGCGGAGGAGCGACGCATAACGACAATATATGTGCGATCGTTCGAAAACAGGGGGAGGCCCATATGAAATATCTAAGCGCGACACTGATCGTGAGCCTGTTGGCATTGGGTTCATTGTTCATGATGCCCACAGCCGCGGAGGCGGCCACTTGCGCCGACAAGCCACCGATTCAGGTTGGCTGGGTGGCGTGGGCGGAAAACGAGTTCGAGGCCAAGCTGCTCAAGCAACTGCTGGAGGACAACTTCGACTGCAAGGTCAAGCTGACCCTGACCAACATCGGCGTCGAGTACCAGGCGGTCGCCGAGGGCGACCTGGATCTGATGCTGGAGGCATGGTTGCCGGATACGCACCGCGCATATTGGGACAAGGTCGGGTTGAAGGTCTGGAGCCTGGGACCGATCTTTTTCAATGGGCGTAATGGCTGGATAGTGCCGGATTACGTGCCGAAGTCGGAGCTCGCCTCGATGGCGGATCTGAAAAAACCCGAGGTGGCCGCCAAGGTGGGTCACAAGATTCAGGGCATCGATCCGGGTTCCGGCATAATGCAGCTCTCGGCCAAGGCCATCAAGGCTTATGGTCTGGACGACTATCAATTGATCGCGGCCAGTGGTGCCGGCATGACGGCGGCGCTGGCGCGGGCGATCCAGCGGCATGAGTGGATCGTGGTTACCGGCTGGACGCCGCACTGGATGTTCGGCCGCTTCAAGCTGCGCTTTCTCGACGATCCGAAGGAAGCACTGGGCGGCCCGCAGCGCAGCGACAAGGTCATGCGCGATGGTTTCTATCAGGACTATCCGGAAGTCGCAAAGATGGTATCGCGCATACAGATTCCGCTGGACCTGCTGCAGAAATCCCTGTATGACGCAGAGCAAACCTCCTATGAGCAGGCGGTCCAGAACTTCATCGACAAGTATCCCAAGTTGATCAACTACTGGGTGAAGGGCGTTCCGGCACTCATTGATTCCCAGTAACATCGGCGTTCATCGGCGCGGGCAGCCATGGCGGGAACCGACGATCCATTGTTGCAACCGTTCAGTCTGCGACACCTGAGGCTGCGTAACCGCGTCGTGTCCACTTCGCATGAGCCGGCGTACGGTGTCGACGGAATGCCCGCGGACCGTTACCGGCTCTACCACGTGGAGAAGGCGCGCGGCGGCGTCGGGTTGACCATGATCGGCGGTTCGGCGGTGGTCTCGCCCGACAGTCCCGCCGTGTTCGGCAATCTGCTGCTGTACCGGGATGATGTCGTGCCGTGGCTGCGCCGGCTTGCCGAGGATGTACATGAAGCCGGCGCGGCGGTCATGTGCCAGATCACGCATCTCGGGCGGCGCACCAGCAATTACACCGCCGACTGGCTGCCATCCGTGTATCCGTCGGCGCTGCGTGAACCAGCCCACCGCACGGTTCCCAAGGTAGCCGAGGAGTGGGATCTGGAGCGTATCGTGGGCGAGTACGCTGCTGCCGCCGTGCGCTGCCGGGAGTCCGGTCTGGACGGCATCGAGGTGCAGTCGTACGGCCACCTGCTGGATGCCTTCCTGTCGCCGGCGACGAACCTGCGCGAAGACCGCTGGGGCGGCAGCCTGGAGAACCGGATGCGCTTCCCGCTCCGCGTTCTTGCCGCCGTCCGGGAAGCCGTCGGCCCCGAGTTCATCATCGGTATCCGCATGTCCATGGACGAGGACTCGCCCGGTGGATTGGCCTACGAAGAAGCGCTCGCAGCGCTGCGAGCGTACGTTGCCGCGGGCATCGACTTCGTCTCGGTGATCAAGGGCCGCATCGAGAGCGACGCCTCCCTCGCGAAGGTGATTCCGTCGATGGGTACGCCATCGGCGCCATTCCTGGAGTTCGCCGGACAGGTCAGGCGCGACATCGGCATTCCGGTGATGCACGCCGCGCGTATCCAGGACGTGGCCACCGCTCGCTACGCGCTGCGCGAAGGCCTGGTCGATCTGGTCGGGATGACCCGGCCGCAAATCGCCGATCCTCATATCGTCAACAAGATCCGGGCCGGCGTGGAGGAACGGATCCGCCCCTGTGTCGGTGCCAGCTACTGTCTGGACGCGATCTACGATTCCGGCGATACCAAGTGCATCCACAACGCGGCCACCGGACGGGAATCGCAGTTGCCGCAGCAGGTGTCCCGCACCACGGGACCGATCCGCAAAGCGGTCGTGGTCGGAGCCGGTCCGGCCGGCCTCGAGGCGGCTCGGGTGCTGGGCGAGCGTGGGCATCGGGTCGTGGTGTTCGAAGCCAACGACCTCCCCGGCGGGCAGGTGCGGTTTGCGGCGGCCTCCCCGCGCCGGCGGGACCTGATCGGAATCGTCGACTGGCGGATCGCCGAATTTCGCCATACGGACGTAGATCTGCGATGCGGCGTGCTGGCGGAGAGGGAAGAAGTGCTGGCGGAGGAGCCCGATATCGTCATCGTCGCCACCGGCGGGGTGCCGAACACGACGTTTCTGACCGAAGGCGCCGATCTGGTGCATGACGCGTGGGACGTGTTGGGCGGGTCCTTCAGGGGCGGCGGCGAAATACTGGTCTACGACGACAACGGTGGCTACCCGGCCATGGATGTCGCCGAAGTGCTGGCCGGGCGTGGCGTGCGCGTGCACGTCGTGACACCGGAGCGCACCCTGGCACCGGATGTGGGGAGCATGAACTCACCCGCGTACCTCAAGGTGTTTGCCGAACATCAGGTAAACGTCACCCTCGCGCATCGCCTGAAAGCGGTGACGCGCGCGGCCGATGGCAGGCTCCATGCGCGGCTGTACAGCGAGTACGCGGAATTGGAGACGAGCCGGGTGGTCGATCATGTGGTGGTCGAGCACGGCACGTTGCCCAACGACGAACTGTATTTCTCACTGATACCCGATTCGATCAACCACGGCGAAGTGGACCATGCAGCCCTGCTGGCCCTGGGCGCGCAGCAGGTGTCACGCAACCCGGCCGGGCGCTTTCGCCTGTTCCGGATCGGCGACGCGGTCTCCAGCCGAAACATTCATGCAGCGGTACTCGACGCCTACCGTCTGTGCCTTCCGGTTTGATGGATCGCGCAGAGGCCACGGGCCGCAGGCGTTGGAGCGAGAGGTCGATGGTGTTTTCCGACAGCAGTGGCGGTGATCGCGCACGGGAAACCGCGAACGGTCGGGCGAGACCGGATCAGGCGCGTTTGCGCCGCTATCGGCTGTCGCGGGTGCGCCAGCAACTTCTCCGCGAAGACTATGCGGCGTGCGTGCTGTTCGATCCCGTCAATATCCGCTACGCAACAGACAGCCGCAACATGGCTGTGTGGTGTCTGCACAATCCGGCCCGATATTGTTTCATCCCGGTCGAAGGCCCGGTCGTCCTGTTCGAATTCCACGGCTGCGGGCATTTGGCGGCGGATAATGAGGTGATCGACGAGATCCGCCCGGCCACCAGCTGGTTCTTCTTCGGCTCCGGGCCGCGCATTACGGAGCACGCGCAGCAATGGGCTGACGAGATTGCGGATCTGCTGACGGCTTATGGCGGGGGCGAGCGCAGGCTCGCGCTCGATCGCTGCGATTCGTTGGGGATAGATGCACTGCGGGACCGGGGTGTCGAACCTGGCGAGGGGCAGGGCGTGCTGGAGCGGGCTCGGCGGCTCAAATCGCCGGACGAGCTCGCCTGCATGGCAGAGGCCATCGCTGTCGCCCAGGAAGGAATGCAGCGGATGCGCGAGAGCCTCAGACCCGGCATCACCGAACAGCAATTGTGGGCGCTGCTTCATCAGGTCAACATCGAGCGCGGCGGGGAATGGCTGGAGACGCGCCTGCTGAGTTCGGGGCCGCGCACCAATCCGTGGATGCAGGAATGCAGCGATCGAATTCTTCGCACCGGAGAGCTGGTCAGTTTCGATACGGACCTGATCGGGCCGCATGGCTATGGCGCCGATATTTCCCGTTGTTATTTCGTCGGGTCCGGGCGGCCCTCGCCCGCCCAGCGCGTGCTTTACAGCCAGGCTCACGAACAGATCCACCACAACCTGTCGCTGCTGCGCCCCGGCGTTGGTTTCCGAGAGTTTGCCGAGCGCGCCTGGCGTATCCCCGCGCGCTACCGGGACAACCGCTATTCGTGTCTTGTGCATGGCATCGGGTTGTGCGACGAATATCCGCACGTCGTGCATTTGGAGGATTTCGAGCGCGCCGGCTACGACGGCGTCTTCGAGGCAGACATGACCGTTTGCGTGGAGAGCTACATCGGCGAACGCGGTGGTCGCGAAGGCGTCAAGCTGGAGCAGCAGATCCTGATCACGGAAAACGGCCCGCTGCTGCTCTCCGACTTCCCGTTCGAGGAGCCGCTGCT
>CAZMMO010000102.1:0-7226 GCA_964567365.1 uncultured Rhodanobacteraceae bacterium
GGCGCACCCGCGCGCGGGATCGGCCTGGCCGATCTACCCGATGTACGACTACGCGCACTGCCTGTCCGACGCACTGGAAGGCATCACGCATTCGTTCTGCACGCTGGAGTTCGAAGACCATCGCCCGCTCTACGACTGGTTCGTCGACGCCGTGGACCTGCCCGCACATCCCGAACTGTGGCGCGACCTGGCCGAGGCCGGGCTGCCGGTGAAGCCGTCCAAGCCGCGCCAGATCGAGTTCTCGCGCGGCAATCTCGACTTCACCGTGATGAGCAAGCGCAAGCTTGCGCAACTGGTGGACGAAGGCCTGGTCGACGGTTGGGACGATCCGCGCCTGCCGACCCTGGCCGGAGTGCGCCGGCGCGGTTTTACCCCTGCCGCCATCCGTACTTTCTGGCAGCGCGCGGGAGTGAGCAAGCAGAACAGCGTGATCGAGATGGGCGTGCTCGAAGGCTGCGTACGCGAGGACCTGGATGCTGCAGCGCCGCGCCGCATGGCGGTCCTGGAACCGCTGAAGCTGGTCATCGACAACCTGCCTGAAACCCACGAGGAGACGATCCGCTTTCCGAACCACCCCAAGGACGAGAGCTTCGGCGAACGGGAGATTCCCCTTGCACGCGAACTGTGGATCGAACGCGACGATTTTGCCGAAGAGCCGCCGAAGGGCTTCCGCCGCCTGCGGCCCGACGGCGAGGTGCGCCTGCGCGGCATCGGTATCGTGCGTTGCACGGCCGTGCACAAGGATGCCACGGGCAAGGTCGACGAGATCCACGTCAACCTCGATCCGGAAACCCGTCCGGGCCGCGCGCAATCCAACCGCAAGGTCAAGGGCACCATCCACTGGGTCAGCGCGCGGCATGCCGTGGCCGCCGAAGTGCGCCTGTACGACCGCCTGTTCGACGTGCCCGATCCCGACGCCGGCGAAGGCAACTACCGCGACCACATCCACCCCGGATCACGCACGGTGGTGCAGGCCTGGCTGGAACCGGCCGCCGTGGCGGACGTGGCCCCCGAAACGCATTTCCAGTTCGAACGCCTGGGGTATTTCGTCAGCGACCGCCTCGATCATCGCGCCGGACACCCCGTGTTCAACCGCAGCGTAACCTTGCGCGATACCTGGGCCGGTGGACAGCAACGATCATGAAGCGTCTGCGCGCGTTCCTGCCATTGTTGTTGCTGGTGGGAACCGGAGCCGCGCTGTTCGCGTCCGGCGCGCTGAATCACTTCAGTCCCGAGCAATTGGCCAACAGCCACAGCCAGTTGCAGGAAACCATCGCCCGCTACCCGTGGATCTCCCGTCTGGCCTACGTGGGCCTGCTGGCGATCGTGGTGGCGACCGGCTTTCCGGCCAGCGTGGTCATCACCGTGGCCGCCGGGCTGCTATTCGGCATCTTCCAGGCCAGCCTGCTGTCCACGGTGGGCGTGGTGCTCGGTTCGCTGCTGCTGTTCGTGGCCACGCGCATGGCTCTGGGCGAAGAGCGGCACCGCGCGCCGGCGCTGGTCGAAAAACTGCGCCACGGGTTCGCCCATCATCCCGTCAACTACACCCTGTTCCTGCGCCTGGCGCCGGGCCTGCCCTGGGGCGGCGTCACCGCGGCGCTGGCCTGGCTGCGCTGCCCGCTGGGGCTGTTCATGGGCGCCACGGTGATCGGCGGGGTGGTCACCTCCGTCATCGAGGCCACCATGGGCGCCGGCATCGGCGAAGGCCTGGCCCGCGGCCAGAAACACTTCCACCTGGCCGACATGCTGCTCAACCCCTACATCCTGCTGTCCCTGGGTGGGCTGGCCCTGTTGGCCCTGTTGCCGCTGTTGTTCGGCCACCTGCACCATCCGGCACGCGCGACGGACGATCCGCCCGCCCGATGACGGCGCTCCGCCCGCCTCCAGGATCCCTTTCGCCATGCGACTGACCCGGCTCTACATCGACATGCCGCTGCACGAGGCCACCGAAGTGGCCCTGCCGGCCGCCGCGGCGCAACATGCCGTGAAGGTGCTGCGGCTGACGGCGGGAGATCCGGTTGTCCTGTTCAACGGCGACGGCCACGACTATCCCGGCACGCTGGCCCGTACCGGGCGCGACGGCGTCAGGGTGAGCCTGCACTCGCCTTGCGCCGCGGTGGCGGAATCGCCCCTGCCGCTGACCCTCGCCCAGGCGCTGGCGCGCGGCGACAAGATGGACCTGGTGATGCGCAAGGCCACCGAACTGGGCGTGACACGCATCGTGCCCCTGCTGACCGAACGCAGCGAGGTACGCCTGGACGCGCGCCGCATCGACCGCCGCATGGACCACTGGAAGGCCGTGATCACGTCCGCCTGCGAACAGTGCGGGCGCGCGCACTTGCCCGATCTGGAGCCGCCACAAGCCCTGCCGGCATGGCTGCAGGCGCAAGCCGGGGGCGACGCCTTGCGCCTGGCCCTGCTGCCCGGCAGCAGACGCCGTGTGCGCGACCTGCAACCCGATCCCGGCACGGACATCATGCTGGTCGTCGGGCCCGAGGGCGGGCTGGGCGAGCGCGACATTGCGGCACTCACTTCCGCGGGATTCACCGGCCTGGACCTGGGGCCGCGCATCCTGCGCACCGAAACCGCCGGACTGGCGGCGCTGGCCGCCATGCAGGCGCTGCACGGCGACGGCTGAGGCCTTCGTCCGCTCAAGAAAACCTTGATGGAATCGAATCGGAAGCCAAGAGTTGGACGCCGCATTTGCGGGAGCACACCTGGACGCGGCCGGCGTGAGGTTCATTGAACGCTGATGCCGTCGCGCCCAGGTGCGCTCCTACCATGGGATCGAGGTGCAATGGGTTTCCGTAGGATTCAGTCGGGGGTTTCCAGGGCTTCCGTGACCAGTCGCTCCACCGAATCCAGATCGGGAATGATGGCTTCCTCGTCGCGCACCAGCACCCGTTCGCGCACGCCCTTGGGCAGGTCGTCGTCATCGACCACGGACACGAGGGTGTCGGCGCTGATCGTCGTCAGGCGCGGGAACCCCTGGGTCACCAGGGCCAGATATGGCATGCGCGGGTTGCCGCCGAAAACCTTCAGCACGGTCACGCGCGAATCCAGCGCCTGTTGCTGCCGCGGAAGCCCGGCCAGGACGGAAAACGCCACCAGCGGAAGACGCCAGCCGCGCCAGCCCACGCGCCCCAGCAGCCAGTCGGGAGTGCCTTCGACCGGTTCGGGTGTGGACAGGGTGATGACTTCGGCCACGGTGGCGTTGGGCAGCAGCAGCCGGGCGCCGCTGATGGGTATCAGTACGCCCCGGATTTCGCGCGGCCGGACGTGCTCCTCGCTCATGGGCATTCCTCATGCAGATGTGCGGCCAGCTCCGCGGGCGTGCCGGTAAAGGTGGCCAGTCCTTCGGCATGGATGACGCCGGCCATGGAATCTTCGCCGCACGTGGCCGGGTCCTGCACCCACACCTGGCCGCCGCGGTCGCGCACGCCATGCGCGCCGGCCAGACCATCGCGCCCCGCTCCAGCCAGCACGATCATCGTCACGTTGGCACCGAAGACCTCCGCCAGCGCCAGCAGGCACTGGTCCATGGAGGGATCGCCCAGCGCCGATTCCCCGCCGGCGGACAACTCCAGGCAGCCATCGCGTGCCAGCCGGCATTGCTGCCCGGCGGGCGCCAGCCACACCTGCTCCGGGCCCACGCGGGCTCCGTCGCTGGCCACCTGCACGGACAGGCGCGTCATCGTGCCCAGGGCCCCGGCCAGCTCTTCGGCTCCCTGCTGCTCCTGGTGCTGGACCACCAGCAAGGGCAACGCAAGCGTATCCGGCAGGCCCGCCAGGAACCGGCCCGCCTCCGGAGTTTCGTCACTGCCCACGCACAGCACGGCGACGCGGGAAATCATGCCGAAGCCGCCAACCGGCGTTGCCGCCGCAGCCTCGGTTTCATCGACCATGGCAGGAGCCACCGACTCTTCCAGCGACACCAGCTCCAGGCTCAGGCCCGGTTGCAGTTCCGATTCCGCATCCCCGCCTTCGGGGGACAGGTAATCGACGGCGGCCACCTTTTCGATGCCGAACTGGCTGGCATCCGGAACTGGCGGGGGAAGCGGCGGGGCGGCATCAAAATCGACCAGTTCCCACTCGCTGGCAGGAGCGGGTGTGGCCACGGTCTGGCGGGCCTCGACCTGGGCCGAGGAAGGCGGGTCCGGCTCATCTTCCGCAGCGTCGACCTCGGGCTCGGATTCCCCGACGTCGCCATCCTGAGCGCCTTCGGCCAGCAGCGCTTCCAGTTCGGTTTCCAGGGACTGCGCGCGCAGCGTGTCCCTCGCCTCGGACAAGGCCTCGCCGCCCGCCGCGTCGGCCGCGGCCGACGATTCGATGGCCTCTCCGGCCGCATCGTTCCCGGACTCCCCGGGCAACCGGGCCTCCGCGGCGGGCGCTTCCGGGGGTATCTCCACGGCACGCGCACCTTCCGGACGCGGCGGATCGACGTCGCCGTAGCCCAGCAGCTTGACGGCCAGGTGGCGCGCCCAGCGCGCCCGGTCCCATCCGCTCAATTCCCGCGACGCCTCGGCGTCGTTGAACACCACCCGGAACGGGCCCTCGGAAAGGGCATCGTAAAGCTGCTCGATGTGGTCTTCCTCGGCCGCCTCGAGGTTGACCACCACCACGTCCGCGCCGCTGTCCGCCAGGGTCCGCGGATGCACTTCCGTGGCCGGGCCTTCGTGGACGATGCGTGCTCCCAGGTCACTCAGCGCCTCGCGCAGGTGTGCGCCCAGATCGGCATCGGCAAACAACAACGCGACCGCAGGCGTGCCTTCCGTTTCAGCCATGTTCCCCTCCTTCCAGGAGCTGGTCGATCTGCGTCATCAGGTCGGATTCCTGATACGGCTTGCCGATGTAGCGGTCCACGCCGATGTCGAACGCGCGCTGGCGATGCTTCTCCCCGGTACGCGAGGTGATCATGATGATCGGGATCGCCTCGAGCCGCGGATCGTTTTTCATGTGGGTGGCCAGCTCGTAGCCGTCCATGCGGGGCATTTCGATGTCCAGCAGCATCAGGTCGGGCACGCGCTCCTGCAGTTTTTCGACGGCGTCCAGCCCGTCCTTGGCCGCCATCACGTCGAATCCGTGACGCTCGAGGATGCGCCCGGTGACCTTGCGCATGGTGATCGAATCGTCCACCACCATGATGGTGGCCTGGGAGGCCGCGGCCTGCGGCGCCGCATCGACGGCGGGCGTCTGTGCCTGCACGCCCGGGTCCGCCGTCTCGGTCTGCTCGTGACGGGCCATGCCGTGGCGTACCAGGGGAGCCAGGTCCAGGATCAGCAGCACGGAGCCGTCGCCGGTGATGGTGGCGCCAAAAATGCCGGGCACCGAACTGACCTGGGGGCCCATCGGCTTGACCACGATCTCACGCGAGCCGAGCACCGCGTCGACACGCACGGCCGCACGCAGGTCGCCGCTGCGGGCCAGCAGCAGGGGTTGCTGGGCGTCCGCCGCCGGATGTCCGGGCGGCACGCCCAGCAAGCCGGCCAGGTCGTGGATGGTGTACTCCTCTCCGGCGTAGACGAACCCGTTCCCGGGATCCGCCGACTGGGCGTATTCGCCCGGCTTGATGCGCGACACGCCCTGGATGGAGGTCATGGGCACGGCAAAGACGCCCTCGCCCACCTTGACCAGCACGGCCTGGGTCACCGCCAGGGTGAACGGCAGGCGCAGGGTGAAGGTGGTGCCCCGGCCGGGTTCGGAGGCGATGGCCAGCGTGCCGCCCAATTGTTTGATCTCGTTGGCGACCACATCCATGCCGACTCCGCGGCCGGCAAGCTGGGTCACCTCGTCCGCCGTGGAGAACCCGCTTTCGAGAATGAAGCTGAACAGGTCGTTGTCGGACAATTCCGCATCCGCACGCAACAGGCCGCGGTCAATGGCCTTGGCGCGGATGGCCTCGCGGTCCATGCCGGCGCCGTCGTCATGGACCTGGATTACCACCTCGGTGGCATCACGGTCCACCTCGATCGACACCGTGCCTTCTTCCGGCTTGCCGGCGCGGCGGCGCTGCTCCGGCGATTCGATGCCGTGCGCCAGCGCGTTGCGCAGCATGTGCTCGAAAGGCGCCTTCATGCGCTCGAGCAGGTTGCGGTCCATCTCGCCGTGGGCGCCGGCGACGCGCAACCGCGCGCGCTTTCCGGTTTCCTGACCGGCCTGGCGCAGGATGCGCCGCAGGGTCGGCACCACCGAGTCGAACGGCACCATGCGCGTGCGCATCAGGCCTTCCTGCAGGTCCGAGCTGACCCGCGACTGCTGCAGAAGCAGGGTTTCGGACTGGCGGGTGTTCTCGTCGAGCATGTTCTGCAGCGACACCAGGTCGGCCACCGATTCGGCCAGGGCGCGCGAGTACTGCTGCAATTGCGAGAAGCGATCCAGTTCCAGGGGATCGAAGACCTCCTCTTCCTGGTGTTCGCGCTGGTAGCGGGCAATGATCTGGGCCTCGGTTTCGATTTCCAGCTTGCGCAGCTGGTCGCTCAGGCGGGTCACCGTCTGCTCGAACTCGACCAGGTTGAAGCGGAAGCCGCTGATCTGCTGTTCCAGGCGCGAGCGGTAGATCGACACCTCGCCGGCGTAGTTGACCAGCGAATCGATCAGTTCGGCGCGCACGCGGATCATTTCCTGCGTTGCACGCGGGGCCTCTTCCGGCTCGGGCAGCAGGTCGGGCGGCGGCAAATCCGGCCGGCGCACCTCCTGCAGAGCTCCCGCCGGAACGGCTTCGCCCTCTTGTTGCGACGGCTCCGCACCCGCGAGCGATCCCTCGGCCAGGGCACGGAAGTGGGCGATGGCCTGCTCAGGCAGGGCCAATGCCCGACGATGGACCGCGCGCTGCACCATGTCGTGCAGGTAATCAAACCCGCGCTCCAACGACTCGACCACCTCGGCATCGACCTCGCGCTGCCCCCGGCTCAGGACCTCGAGCAGCGACTCCATGCCATGCGCCAGGTCCCCGACCGGGGCCAGCGTGGCCATGCGCGCGCCGCCCTTGAGGGTGTGCAGGTCGCGTTGCAGGTCGGCCAGGACCTCGTGTGCCTGCGGATGCTCGCGCAGCTGTGCCACGGCACCGTCGGCGTGGTCGAGGATTTCGCCGGCTTCTTCGCCGAAAATGTCCAGCAGCTCGGGATCGAGGTCCGGCAGATCCAGCTCGCCCTCGGGCTGGGGGTCGGCCGGGAAGTGGAAATCCGCAGGCAAGGGGCCAAGCCGGACCGGTTCGGGTTCGGGTTCGG
>CAZMMO010000103.1:0-6776 GCA_964567365.1 uncultured Rhodanobacteraceae bacterium
CGAACGGGCTTGGAGGTAGTGGCGCTTGTCCTTCGATACCTCAGGGCGAACGGGTTTGGTGGTAGTGGTGCTTGTCCTTCGATACCTCAGGACGAACGGGTCTGGAGGGTAATGGTGCTTGTTGATACGGAGCCACGGTCTTGCCGTCGACGGCCAGTGATGGCGGGGAATCGTGCTTGCAATGGTGGATCGGTACTCCATGGATGCAAGGTTGCGTGCGGGAACGGGCAAGGTTTGACGGCATGGCTTTGGTGCCGGAGTCGTGTAGTGGCTTTGGCGTTGGCCAGGATGCACTTTCGTGAAGCTCTTTTGACGCGCGTGCTTCGATCCCGATCCCTGCTGGTTTTCGAAAAGGTGACGGGGATCGATTGTCTTTGCCCCTTTTTCATCGTACCTTGGCCGATATCACGGGCCGTCGATCCCGGCTGGCTGCGTGGCCCATTGGCCGGCGCGTTGCGGATCGGGCCGGAGAATTCGTTCGATTCAGGGGGTGCGACATGAGGAAGGCATGGATCGTGGCGGCCGTTGCCGCCGGTTTCATGGGAACCGTGAGCCTGGCGCAGGCAGGCGCCCCGGCGGCGCATCCGGCGGAGGCATCCGCCAGCGAGGCGGCGGGTGGGCCCCAGACCCAGGCCGCGCCGTCGAACAGTGACCAGTCCCAGTCCCAGTCCACGAACACCGGGCAGGGCACGGCGTCCACGCCCACCATTCCGGGTTCCCATGTGGCCCAGTCGGCGGCTCTCGGCGATGGCGCGGAGATGGCCATCGTGGGTGGAGCGCTTCTGGCCGCCGGCGTGGCCGCCTTCGCGTCGCACAGCGGCAACGGTGGCTCGAGCACGCCGGGCACGGGCGGCACCACGGGCAGCACCGGCACGACGGGTACCCACTGAACGCCTGCAGGAGAACCTTCTGTGGGCCTCGTCATTCCGGTGCGCTAGCCGGAATGGCGGTTTTGAGAGCGGGAACCGGAGTCGGAGTGCGCTTGTGAGAGCGCTGGGAAAACGCGCTCCGGCTCCGGGTTTGCTCTGGAACGTGCCCTAGAACTTGACGTGTACCGTGGCCAGGTAACGCCGGCCGTTGTAGTAGCGGTTGGCGGGCTTGGCCTTGGTGATGTCGTACTGGTAGTACCTTTCGTTGTTCAGGTTGAGCGCGCTCAACGAGACCGACCAGTGCTTGTTGAACTTCCAGCTGGCCGTGGCGTCGAGCTCGTCGTAGTCGTTGACGAAGGTCACCGGCGCACCGACCTGGTAACCGGCGGTGAAGTACTTGCTTCTCCAGGTGTAGGTGATGCGGGCGCTGAAGGGACCTTTTTCGTAGTACGGGCTGAAGTTGACCGAGTACTTCGAGTTGAAGGGCAGCGGTCCGCCGCCGGAAGACTCGCCATCGGAGTAGGTGAAGCTGCTGATCAGGCCCAGACCCGTGTTTCCGTAGGCCTGCTGGTAGGACAAGGCGAAGCCGCGCACTTTTCCGGCGCCCTTGTTCTGCGGCCGGCTGACGTTGAACTGGCAGGTGTTGGTGGCCGCGTCGCAGTATCCGAGGTTGACCAGTTCCTGGAAGTGCTGGGGCGCGGTGGTCGCCTCGTCGGTGAAGTGGGTTTCCAGCCCCGGGGTCTGCAATACGTAGTTCTTGATCTTCAGGAAGAAGCCTTCCAGGCTCACCGCCGCCTGCGGCGCGAAATACCATTCCGCGGAGGCGGTGAACGTGTTGGCCTCGTAGGGGAGCAGGTCCGGGTTGCCGCCGGAGCCCGTCGGCGGCAGGGTCGCCGCGTTCAGGCCGAGGGTCGGCACTTCGTTGGCGATGGTCTGGCGCGCCATCACCTTGGCCGCGGCCAGCCGCAGCGTCACGTCCTCGACGGGGGTGTAGCTGATGTTGAACGAGGGCAGCCACAGGTCGTAGGAGCTGTGGCTGGTCTTCCACCAGTCCGACGGCGCCGGCAGCACCGCCGGTCCGGTCGGCTGGAATGCGCTGGCGGTGGTCTCGGTACGCACGTAGCGCAGGCCGAAGTTGCCGCGCAGCAACTCGGTCTGGAAGTTCTGCTGGATGTAGGCGGCGTCGGTCTTTTCCCGCGCGACGTATTTTCCGTTGATGAAGCTCGACGCCAGTTCGTCGTAGTCCAGGCCCTTCTGGAACGCGATCTGCTTGCCCGTGCTCGGGTGGATGCGATGGCGCATGTCGGACGAGAAACCGGGGAACTGGCTGAGTATGTCGGTGTAGCCGTCCACGCCCACGTCCGCCTCGCTGACCATCACCTGCGGACCCGAGGCGGCGAACCCGGAAGGCGTCACGTGGACGTAGTTCTCGTTCTGGCGCACTCCGTAGTCGAGCTCGTTGAACACCCCGTCGAAGTCGTTGTGGAAATCGATCTGCACGTTGTTGAGGCGGTTGTATTGGTAGGCGCGGCCGATGGTGAAGGTGGCGCTGCCGTTTTGTCCGCCCATCAGCCAGTTGGCCGGGTCGCGGGCCGCGTCGGGATCGTCGAAGATCGCTCCCTTGTTGATGTCCAGGGTGTAACCACCGGCGTAGGCGCCCTCGTCGGCGAAGGTTTCGGTGTCCGGATTGGTCGCCTTGGAAAACCCGACCTGGCCGCGGACGCCCCAGCTGCCCTGGTCGTATTCGGCGGTCAGGTACAGGCCCTTGATGGTCATCGAGCTGACGCGCGGATCGCTGTCGAGCATGGTCACGGCCTGCCCCTGGGCCGCGGCCGGGTTCGCGCAGGTCGAGGAGAACACGTTGCCGCAGACGTGCAGGTGGTTGACGACGCCGTCCTTGATGGGACCGATGGAATCCACGTTCTGCGGCGAGAAGGCCGCGAACGCGTACATCGACTGGTTGGCGTTGTTGTAGTTCTCGTGCAGGTACAGCCCGTGCAGCCCGAGCAGGAGGTTGTCGGTCGGCTTGAACTGGATGGCGAAGTTGGCGGTGGTCCGCTTGCGGTCCTGCTGGAACCAGGCGGCGTTGACCTCGCTGGGATAGACCGCGTCGCTGTTGGCCGTACCGGGAGCGTTGACCAGGTCCTTCACCGGCGAATAGCCGAAGATCTCGACGCCCTGGCGGTCGATCTCCTCCTCGTACCGCGACGCCGAGACCAGGAAGCCGAAGTTGCCCTGCTGGTTTTTCCAGCTGTACAGGAACGCGCCCTTGGGCTTGGCCTTGCCGTACTGCTGGTTGTAGGTGGCGCCCAGCGAGCCGGCGAAGGTGTTGGTCGGCATGTCCAGCGGCTCGCGCGTGTGGATCATGATGGTGCCGCCGACGCTGCCTTCGGGCAGCTTCGCCTGCGCGCTCTTGTAGACGACGACGTTGCCGACCAGTTCCGGCGGCAGGATCGAGAAGTCGAAGCCGCGGGACTGTCCCGAACCGAGCCAGCTCATCTGCGCGACCTGGTGTCCGTTGAGGTAGGTGAGGTTGAGGTTGGGCGCGACGCCGTTGACGCTGACGTTGCTGCCCTGGCCGAAGATGCGGTCGATGGTCACTCCGGGGATCTGGGTCATCGCCTCGGCGACGTCGGTGTTGGGGAATTTGCCGAGGTCTTCGGAGGTGACCGCGTCGACGATCGAGTTGGCCGAGCGCTTGATTTCCAGCGACTGCTCCAGGCTGGCGCGGATGCCCACTACCTGCACCGCCTGCAGTTCCTGGACCGTCAGCTTGTCGTTCCTGCCCTGTTGGCGGGTGCCGGACTGTGCGGAGGCGGCCTGCTGCGGGGTGGAGGTATCCGCGGACTGCGGCACGGCCGACGAGGTGCTTGTCGTCGTTTGCGCGCCCTGTGTCGCGGCGTCCTGTGCCTGCACGGACGCCGCCAACATGAGCGCGGCCACAATGCCCGCCGAAAGAAGGGTCTTGCGATGGGTCATCATGAGTCTCCTGCGAAGTGGGCAAACGGGTGGGGCCGGCGTTGCCGGTGACACGAGTGGCCGCGGACGCGGCGGGTCGCGTTCAAGGCCAGGTCACGGATGGACTCCGGCACCGGACTGCCCAGGACTCCTGGCGCAGGAATGACGAGGAAGCGGGGTGATTCGAGGGGTTCCCGGGGAGCCGGACGCATGAGGGGCGTCGATCAGGGAACGGGGCGTGCCCGCAGGAGGGCGGGTTGCCGTTTCGCGCCCGGATTCGCGCGATGTCGTTCTCCAGGATGTGACCTGGCGCCAGGGCAGGCTGCCCGGCCTCGGCCTCACCGGCCAGGTCCTTGGGCCGGCAGAAACCTGACGGCGAAGTTGTTGATCGGCAAGACGTTTTTCAAGCCCGGATACAGGCACAGTCGACCGAAACCACCCCGCCGATCTGGATTGTTGCTAATGATCATACAGGCACTCACGCGCCGACTTTAATCTTGACGGAATGAATGGAAGCGAAATGTGCATACCTCTGCAGCACGGTTTCGCGCATCCCCGTAGGAGCGCACCAGGGGGGGGCCCGCAAAAGCGAGCAAATATCCGTGATTGGGGGAGCGCCCCCGTGGGCTCCGACGAGGGGATGTCGAGAACCGCCCGTTTGCTCGTCATCCTGGCGTGGCCGGGTTCACTTGCGGTGGCGTCACTTCACGGCCGGGAAGGCGTGCAATTGCGGGCCGATCCGGTTGGAGTACCGGTAGCCCTGCCGGCGGTCGGCGTCGATGGTCCAGAACATGGCCCCGATCATCGCCGGATAGCCGCGGGGATTGCGCAGCCGGTAGGTGACGCCGGAGGGTTTCCGGCCCGTGACGAGATAGTGCATGGTCTGCCGGACGAGTTCAGGCGGGTCGTATCCGGCCAGGAACCCCACCGCCACCTGGTCCGCGGGCAGCGGCGGAAAGAAACGGTGCGGGTCGCCGGCCACGTCGAAGCCGTGCAGCAGCAGCTCGGTCATGGCTACGTCGTAGTCCGCCGTGTGGGTCTGGTAGATGTTGCCGTCCAGCCCCTCCAGCGGCGGCGTGTTGTACTCCTGCACGTCGACGAACGAGAGGATGTCGCGCAGCGCGTACACGAGCGGCAGGTAGGAGCCGAACTGCCCGCCGTAGCTCACCAGGCCGGCGGAAATCTGCGTTCCTTCCGGCACCAGGCTGAGCATGAAGTCCGGCCCGAATTGCTTGTGCAACTCGCGCAGGCCCGTAATCAGGTTCACGACCGAGGGCGTGACGGGATGCCGGAAGTCGGTGTCGCCCGGGGCCAGTTCCAGCGACGGGCTTTCGAAATCGATGTCCACCCCGTTGAACCCGTACTCCTTGACGATGCCGGCCACCGAGGAGACGAAGTGGGGGATGTCCCTGGCGTCGTCCAGCTTGAAGTAGCGGCCGCCGCCGCCCAGGGAGATCATCACCTTCTTGCCGCGCCGCTGCAGCCAGGCGATGCCTGCTTTCAGTTGCTCCGGGGTGATTCCCTTCGGGGGCGTGAAATGCATCGTGCCTTCCGGGGCATCCTTGGCCGGCGGCGCGAATGCCACCAGGATCACGTCCCATTGCGGCGAGACGTCGCGTATGGGGAACGGCTTGCCGCCGCGGAACCGGGAGCCGGTCCAGTAGCCGATCAGCCGGTGTCCGTTGGGCGCTCGCGCGGGCTTGATCGGTGTGGCGGCCGGGCGGTCATGATCGGCCGCTTGCCGGTGGCCGTGCCGGCACGGTTGCGCCGGTTTCCCCAGCGCCTGCGGGTCCGGGAAGCTGTAGGGACCGGGGCCTGCGTGGCTGCCCCGGTACCAGTCCAGCAGCGCCACGTTCTGCAGGTGGTAGTCGAAGCCTTCGTTGTGCGCAACGTAGGCGGGCGAGGACGGAAAGTTGTTCTTCCGGTTGGTATCCGTGGGTTCGAGCAGGAAATAGTTGGAGCCGATCCCGTCATTGCAGCGACTGCTGTCACCGGGACGCAGCCAGCCCGTGAAGTAATTCCCCGGCGTGCCTTTTTTGTAGAAGTTGCTGCGCGGATCGTGCAGCGGGTCGTAGAAGAATTGCGCCAGTTGCTGCGTCAGCGGCTGGATGTCCCGCTCGGAGACGATCGCGGGGGGCTGGTGCAGGTACGACCCGAGGACGAACGAGGTCCCGGTAGCCGGATCCACGCCGTGCGTGCCCCAGCCGCAACAGACCGTCGCGTCGCCCAGGGCGTAGAAGGTCGTGTTGTGCGTCACCGCGATGACCAGCTTGCCCGGCTGCTTCGGGAGTTTCCGGAACAATTGCTGCTCGACGTATTGCCTGTCGACGACGGCGAACGAGCGGCCGCTTGACCCGGCGTGCAGCAGGTAGCCGTGCCCGGCGGGGATGGCGATCGTGACGGGTTCGACCTGCGGCGTCCCCAGCAGCGTGTGGCCCGGTTCCGCGCCGGGAAACGTCGCGGCGAGCAGGGCATCGGCGTATTGCGTTTTTTCGCCGGCGGCGAAGGGGTATTTCGAAAAAAGCGGCGACTTCAGCAGGAGTGATACGTCCTGCCTGGCGTCCAGGGAAGTCGTCTTGCCGGCAAACGTCAGCCGGATCGGCACCAGGACCGTCGGGATCGTCGTCGTGCCGGCCTGCGCCGGGTCCTGTCCGGCCAGCGTGTAGGTTTTTCCGTCGAGGGTGTGCGTGAAGGTCGGGATCGTGCCGCGTGCCTGTGCGAGACAACACCAGAACGTGGCGAGGAGGGCGAGCAGGCATACGGTTTTTGTTTGCATCATTCCACCGTAAGCGGGGACGGGTTTGTTTTTCAAGTCTTCCCGCAAAACCGACCTCCCCGTGTGTCGTGTAGGAGCGCACCGGGGCGCGACGGCACCAGCGTTTGCCCGAACCACGCGCCGGTGGCGCCCACGGGCGCGCCCACGGGGGGGGGCCCGCCGGGGGGGGGGTC
>CAZMMO010000103.1:6786-7203 GCA_964567365.1 uncultured Rhodanobacteraceae bacterium
CGCGACGGCCTCCGGGTTGCCGTGAACCTCGCGCCTGTCGCCCCCTGGTGCGCTCCTACGGGGAGGGCCCGGACGGCTTGGGTATCGCGGCGATGGCGCGGACGCGCGCCTTGCGCACGGCTTCGCCGATGGCGGGGCCGGCGAGGCCTTCGGCCACGAAGGGCGCGGCGTCGACCGCGGCGGCGGCGCGTTGCGCAGCGCGCAGGTAACCGGCTTGCGGATACGGAGTGTCCTGATGGTGCTGGCGGCCGCGTTTGTCGGCTTCGCAGGCGACGAGGAAGGTGTCCAGCCGTTGCGGGCGGCGCAGGGCGTCCAGGCTTTCCAGCAGTTTCAGCACCGTGGTCGGCTTGAGTTCCAAGGCGCGGTGCGCGTTGAGGTGCTGGCGGCAGGTGGCGAGGGCCAGGGCGCGGTGTTCGG
>CAZMMO010000104.1:0-7109 GCA_964567365.1 uncultured Rhodanobacteraceae bacterium
CTCGGGGCTCGGGGCTCGGGACTCGGGACTCGGGACTCGGGACTCGGGACTCGGGACGCGGGACTCGGGACTCGGGACTCGGGACTCGGGACTCGGGACCCGGGACCCGGGTCCCGGGTCCCGTAGCCAGCCAGCATGCCGCTATTTGTGGAGTGCGAGGCTCCCTGTAGGTTGTGGCGTAGTGCTTCAGGGCAAAGCGGGAGATCTGCTTTTCACGGGTCCCGGGTCCCGGGTCCCGGGTCCCGATCCCCCCGCCCTCCGGACCCTGCCAATGATGCATGGCGGCTTGGATGTGCGTATACATCCGCCTCCCCCTCCGGCCGCGTCTTGAACCTCTTGTGCACCCACAAATACTGCTCCGGCGCCTCGCGCACCATGCGCTCGATGGCCGCGTTGACACGGGCGGTGTCGGCGGCGACGTCGGTGGTGGGAAAGGGCTCGAGCGGGGCTTCCAGGCGCAGGGCGTAGCTGCCGTCGGGCAGGCGGCGGTGGAAGAACGGGATGACTTCGGCCCGGCCCAGGCGCGCCAGGTGGTGGGTGGCGGTGATGGTGGCCGCCGGCACGCCGAAGAACGGCACGAACACGTTGTCCTTGCTGCGCATGTCCTGGTCGGGCGCGTACCACAGGATGCCGCCCGCGCGCAGGTACTTCACCGTGCCGCGCAGGTCGTCCTTGTCGAACATGGCGTCGGCGTAGTGCAGGCGCGCGCGCAGCACCGCCCATTCGAACACGGCCGAATCCATGCGCCGGTACATGCCGGCGATGGGGATGCGGTGCGAGACCAGGTGCGCGCACAGCTCCAGGTGCGAGAAGTGCCCGCCGACCAGCAGTACGCCACGGCCCCGTTCCTGCGCCGCGCGCAGGTGTTCCAGGCCCTCGATGCGTGCCGGAATCCGCGCGATACGGCGATCGCTGGCCAGCCAGCCCAGAGTGAATTCCACCATCATCATGCCCAGGTCGCGCATGTGCGCGTCCAGCAGGCGGCGCTGCTCCGTCTTGTCCCGTTGCGGGAAACACAAGGCGATGTTGCGCGCGGCGATGCGCCGCCGCTGGTTGCGCACGCGCACGGCCAGCGCGCCCAGACCGCGTCCCAGCCACCACGGCAGGCGGCCGGGCAGGTGCGCGACCAGCCACATCGCGCCCACCCCCAGCCATGCTGGCCAGTGTCGCGGGGCGGCGAGGGCGAGGCGGAACGGTGGTCGAGGGTTGCCGGGCATGAGCGGGCGATTGTAGCGCGGGTTTGGGGATCGGGACCCGGGACCCGTAGCCAGCCAGCATGCTGCCATTTGTGGAGCGCAAGGCTCCCTGTGGGTTGTGGCGTAGTGCTTCAAGGCAAAGCGGGAGATCTGCTTTTCACGGGTCCCGGGTCCCGGGTCCCGGGTCCCGATCCCCCCGATCCAACTTCCCCCCACCCTGCCACCCCGCCTCCAACAACTTCGCATACTTCAAGAACGCATAAAACGCATGCACCCGCGCGGCCACAAACCCGGCCCAGCCCTCGCGCCAGTGCCCGCGTACCAGGTAGTAGCGCACGAACGCCACCCACGGATAGCACACCATGCGCCAGCGCAGGGCCCGGGGCCGGCGGCGCTGGAGGTCTTCCAGCTGCAGGCTGGAATAGCGGTTGGCCTTGTATACGCGGCCGGCGATGTCGCGCTCGCCGTGATGGTCGATCATCGCGTCCAGTTGCCGGACCGGGCCGTCCACGTGCACCGTCTCGTGCACACGCAGGCCGTTCATGCGCGCGTGCCGGCGGTCAAACAGGCGCACGTAGCGGTTGCGGCGGCTGTGCGGCGATTGCCAGCGCCAGAACAGCCATTCGCGGCGCCACAACAGGTATCCGGCCACCTCGGGCGCTTCCAGCACCCGGCACAGGTGTTCCCGGGCGCCCGCGGCGAGCGATTCGTCCGAATCGAGCAGCAGCACCCAGTCGTGCCGCGCCAGGTCGATGGCCGCCTGCTTCTGCGCGCTGTAGCCAGCGAATGCCTGGGTGAAAAAGCGCGCCGCGTGCGCCTCGGCAAGGGTCCGCGTGGCATCGGTGGAGCCCGAGTCCAGCACTACGAGGTCGTCCGCCCAGTCCACGCTGTGCAGGCAGTCGTCCAGCGTCCCGGCGCTGTTGAAAGTGGTCACCACCACGGACAGGGGTTGCCGGCTCATGCCGCCTCCGCGCTGTCGTCGCGCACGTACAGCGCCGCGCACCACAGGGCCAGCAGCCACCAGAACAGCAGCCCCCACCAGGCCGAATAGAAGGCCAGGTGGCTGTTGAGCGGAAACACGCTGACGGCCAGCGCCACGGTCACGGGAAAGGCCTGCCAGCGTGCGTTGTCACCCACCTCGCGCCAGCGGCGCCAGGCCAGCACGGCCGCGGCCAGCCAGGCCAGCAGCCCCAGCGTCCCGGTGTTGGTGACGATCTCCAGCAGCAGCTGGTGCGGATGGCAGGCACCCTGCCCCGGCCCGCAGGACTCGACCGTCACGAAATGGTCGTCGCCGGCCGCGTATCCGGGATAGGCATAGCGGAAATCGCGTACGCCGACGCCGTTGACCGGATGGCCGAGATACATCGCCACGGCCGTGTGCCAGATGTCCAGGCGGCCGCTCAGCGCCGCGTTGGCACCGGCTACGGAACCGCTGAACAGGGACAGCGTACGCTGGGCGCGGTCCTGGAACCGTGGCGAGTACTGCCACGCCAGCCCGCAGGCCAGCGCCACCGCCACGCAGGCGCCGCCGCACCACAGGGCAAAGCGCGCCGGCGAACGGGCCTCGCGCCAGGCAAAGGCCAGCCCCACCAGCGCATAGACCAGCCAGGCCGAACGCTCGCCGGCCAGCAGGACCGGCCCGAGCAGGAACGCGAAGGCCGCCGCCAGCCCGATGCGTCCCCAGCGCTCGCGCGCCGCCCACAGCACCAGCGGCGACAGCGCGGCCAGCACCGGCCCCAGCTTCATGTTGTCGGCGCCGAAGATGCCGGTGATGCGCACGGCCGGCGCATGCCCGCCCAGGCTCCAGCCGGAAAACACCTGCACCCAGGCATCCAGGGCCCACAACGCCACCACCACCGCGCAGGCCCACAGCAGGTGGCGCAAACGCGACTGCCTGCGCACGGCAAAGCACACGTACAGGCCCAGCGGCGCGTACCGGAGGTAGCCGGCCAGGGACAGCCAACTGCGTCCCATGCGCACCGCGTCGGGGGCGGAAACCAGCGCCGCGCCGAAATAGGCCGCCCACAGCCACAGCAGCAGACGCGCGCCGGGATGGCCGGCCAGCGCCTGCGGCTCGCGCGCGAACAGCAGGATGATGCCGATCAGGCACAGCAGCGTACCCAGTTCCGCGCTGCGGCCGAACGGCAACAGGAACACCACCAGCCAGATCGGAAACAGCGGCGAACGCAGGGCGGATTTCAGGCGTGCGGCAACAGGCATCGCGAAGTCCCGGGAGCTTGCGCCGATTGTACGGGAGCGGCGAGGGCGGCGGCGATCAACCGGCCATGAGTTCGGCGTAGACCTCCAGCACGCCGCGCTGCATGTCTTCCAGGCGGTAATTGGACAGCGGCGCGATCGAGGGCGCCAGGCGCAACAGTTCGGCGGCGCGCTCGGTCAGGCGCTCGCGGTCGCCGGGCGGCACGCGTCCGGCCGGATACAACTCCGACAGCAGTTCGCCCACGCCGCCGTGGGCGTATCCCAGCACCGGCCGACACAGGGACAGCGCCTCGACCACGGTGCGGCCGAAGGTCTCCGGCCGGATCGACAGTTGCAGTACCAGAGCCGAAATGGCGAACACGTCGCGCACGTCGTCGCGCGTGGGCGTCATCACCACCTTGTGGTCCAGGCCACGCTCGTGCACCAGCGTGCGCAGTTCCTTCACGTAGTCCTCGCGCCCCGGTTCGATCACGCCCATCAGCAGCAGCCGCGTGTCGATCCCGCGCGCCGCCAGGGCCGCCACCAGTTCGATCGCGTCGCGGTGGCCCTTCAGGCGCGTGCCGCGGCCCGGCAGGGTCAGCAGCGGCGCACCAGCCAGCTGCGGATTGCGGCGGAAAAACTCCGTCCGCCAGACATCGTCGGGACGGTAGCCGTAGGGAAAATCCTGCACGTCGATGCCGCGCGGCACCACCTGGATGCGGCCGGCCTCCACCTGTGGGTAATGCGCCAGTACGAAGTCGCGCACGCTCTGCGAAACGACGATGATGCGCTCACCGCGCAGCATCACGCCGCTGTAGGCCCCGGGATGGTTCATGCCGTGCACGGTGGTGACCAGATGCGGCGCCGGATGCAGGCCGCGCAGGGCCCAGCGCGTGAGCCAGGCGGGCACCCGCGAGCGCACATGCACGATGTCCGGCGCCAGCTCGCGCAACAGGCGCCGCAGCGGCGCCACCTTGGCCAGCGACCACGGCGACTTGCGCCCGATGTCCAGGGTGATGTGGCGGCTGCCCCCGGCCTCCAGCGGCGCCACCAGGCGCCCGCCCGCCGAGATCACCAGCGAACGGTGCCCCGCGGCCACCAGGGCGCGCGCGACCTCCAGCGTGGAGCGCTCGGCGCCGCCGGCATGCAGGGCCGGCACCAGTTGCACCACGGTCCAGGGCCGCACGGGGCGGTCAGGCTGGGAGGCGGGGGAAGGGGCGGTCGTCATGAGGGAAAAAGGGGGCTCCGACAAGTATCACGAGGCAACCGGCACGGAACATGACGGCGTCCCCGACACGAAAAACACATGCATAAAACATGCCTTTTCGCCCATAAAACCCCGAATCGGCCCCGTCAACCACCACGCCGGGGCTCGCCCGGTTCAATCACGCAGGATGTAGCGCGCACTGCAATAAGGACACACCGACTGGCCGCCGTCCTCGCGGATGGACAGGTACACCCGCGGGTGCGAATTCCACAGCATCATCCCTGGCATCGGGCATGACAGCGGCAGGTCGGCGCGGGTCACCTCATAGGTATGCTCGGCATTGGCCGGGATCAGGCGATCGGCCGCGGCAACAGTGCTCGACATCGAAGTCTCCGGAAACGGAAGGCAGACCCCCATTCTACCAGCCGCGCCCCGGCCCGGACACGCGGCGGCCATCCCGCCCAGCCCGGCGGGGACCATCAACGGGATGCCGACGGGATCGCCCCGAAGACGATGGACGCGATACCCGGCAGGCGGCGCAAACCATCGGCCAGCCGGGCCAGGTCGGCGTCCTTGACGTGCGGTTCGAAGCGCAGTTCCAGCTGGTCGTCCCCTTCGGCCGGGTGCCGCAGCACCATTTCGCGCAGGGCCAGCCCGCGGCGGTCGATCTCGGCGCGCACCGCCGCCAGCTCCGCCTCGTCGTCCAGTTCGATGACAAGCCGGGGCGGGCCCGAATGGTGGTTGAAGAAACGCCGCTCCAGCGGCTTCAGCCCGGCCATGATGACCGCCGCCACGACCGTGCCCAGCACCGCCGTCAGGTACATGCCGCTGCCGGCGGCCAGCCCGATCGCCGCCACCGCCCACAGGCCCGCGGCCGTGGTCAGGCCGCGGATCACCTGCTCGCGCTGCAGGAACAGGATGGTGCCGGCGCCGAGGAAACCGATGCCGCTGATCACCTGCGCGGCGATGCGCGAAGGATCCAGGACCACGCCCTGCCGGCCCAGCACGTCGGCAAACCCGAACGCCGAGACGATGATCGCCAGCGCCGCGCCCAGGCACACCAGCATGTGCGTGCGCAGGCCCGCCGCCCACTCGCGGCGCTCGCGCTCGAAACCGATCACCCCGCCCAGGAAGGCGGCCAGGAGCAGGCGTTCGAGTACCTCCACGGGAGTAATCATGGGTGTTGCAAACCTCGCCACCGGCCAGTCCGACGCTCCCTCCGCGCCGGTCCGGCATGGCCGGCCGCCGGTGGCTTGCGTCATACTGCCAGTGTATGACGCAAGCCACCGGCCGGCGACTCCCCAGGAGCCTGGGTGGCAGAAATCTTCCGGGCTGCAAAAGCACCTGCGCGGTCCATATTTCCGTCGTTTCCTGGCCCATGGAACCACCATGGGCCGGCGAACCGCCAAAAATCTGTCCTCACGCAGTCACTTTTTCGCCTCGAAAGTTTCTACCACCCAGGCTCCCGGAGAATCCAGCGTGCAGCCCCCCGCCCCCGCGCCCGTGCCACCAGGGCATTCCGACACTCCGGCATGGGTGATCACCGACGGCGCCGCCGGCAACGAACGCCAGGCGCTGGCCCTGGCCGGATACCTGCCCTGGCCCGTACGCAGCCTGACCCTGATCCCGCGCGCGCCCTGGTCCTGGCTGGCCCCGCGGCTGGTGGCGGGAGCACGCCTGGCCTGGCCGCAGGCCACGCGTCGGCTGCTGACTCCCCCGTGGCCGCCCATCGCCATCGGCTGCGGGCGCAGTGCGGCGCTGTTCACGCGCCTGCTCGGCCGGCTGTCCCGCGGCGCCTGCCGCAGCGTGCAGATCCTCGACCCGCGCATCGACCCGCGCCACTGGGACCTCGTCATCGCCCCCCGGCACGATGATCTGCACGGGCCCAACGTGCTCAGCCCGCTGGGCTCGCTCCACCCGATCGACGAGGACTGGCTGGCCGACGGCCGCCGGGCCTGGAGCCACCTGCACGACCTGCCCGGCCCGCGTCTGGGCCTGCTGCTGGGCGGGCCGCGCCACGGCATGGCCATGGACGAGGCCTGGACGCGGAGCCTGTGCGAAGCCGTCACCGCACGCCAACGACGCGACGGGGGCAGTGTGCTACTGCTGGCTTCCCGGCGTACGCCCACCGCGCTGTTCGAGGCCCTGCACGAGGCCCTGGCGGGCGTGCCGGGCATCCATTGGGCCCGCGCCGCGGACGGCCCCAACCCGTATCCGGGCGTGCTCGGCTGGGCCGACCGTCTGGTGGTGACGCCGGATTCGGTCAACATGCTGTCCGAAGCCTGCGCCACCGGCCGCCCCGTGCACACGCTGGCCCCCGCGTCGCTGCCGGACAAGCTGGCGCGTTTCCACGCCGAACTGGAAGCGCGCGGCCTGCTGCACGCCATCGGTGCCGACACGCCACCGCGTCAGGCGCCGCTGCGCGAAACCCCGGACATCGCCCGACAGGTGTGCCGGCGGCTGCGCATCGACGCGCCTTGAGGCACCCTCCCGCGCCGTGTAGGAGCGCA
>CAZMMO010000105.1:0-7108 GCA_964567365.1 uncultured Rhodanobacteraceae bacterium
GGCCACACGCAAACCCAGCCGCATACGTTCTTCGTGGTGGCCACGCAGAACCCGCAGGACCTGGCCGGCACCATCCCGTTGCCCCATTCGCAGCTGGACCGCTTCATGCTGTGCCTGAGTCTGGACTACCCCGATGCCGCGGCCGAACGCGCCCTGCTGACCGGTCAGGACACCCGCCAGACCCTGGCACGGCTGCAGCCGTGCCTGGATGTCGACGCCATCGACGCGCTGCGCCGCGAGGCCCTTGCCGCCACGGCCAGCCCGGCCCTGCTCGACTACCTGCAGGCCCTGCTCGCCGCCAGCCGCCGCCACCCCGATATCCGCGTGGGCCTGTCGCCGCGGGCCGGCCTGGCCCTGCTGGCGGCGGCGCGCGCCTGGGCCGTGCTGTCGCGGCGCGGCTACGTCATCCCCGAGGACATCCAGGCCTTGTTCGTACCCGTGGCCGCGCACCGCCTGATCCCCTCCAGCGGTTCCAGCCGCAAGGCGCTGGCGCGCGCACTGCTGGCCGACGTGGCCGTGGAATGACTCCCCGGACGGCCCGCCCGCCACGCCCCCGGCCGCAACGGCCGGACCGGGCGCACGGCCTGCGCCGCCGCCTGTCCCTGCCACACCGCACCCGGACGCCCGAACCGTTGCCCATCGTGCTGGGGCGCAAGCGCATCTATATCGTGCCGACCGCCTTCGGCACCGGATTCGCCATCATCCTGTTCGTCATGCTGCTGGGCGCGCTGAACTACTCCAACAACGCGGCCCTCCTGCTGACCTGCCTGCTCGGGGCCGCCACGGCCGGCAGCATGCTGACCACCTTCCGCAACATGGACGGCCTGCGTCTGGACGCCGTGCGCGGCGGCACGGCCCGCGCCGGCGAGCCGATCCGCCTCGACCTGGACTTCGCCGTGGCCGCACGCCCGCGCACCGCCCTGCGCGTGGACGTGCAGGGACAAACCCTTCCCTTCCGCATCGGCGACAACCATGCCTGCCGCGTGGAACTGTTCGTGCCCACCCGCCGCCGCGGCTGGATGCCCGTGCCCGCCCTGCGCCTGCACAACACCTGGCCGTTCGGACTGTTCCGCGCCTGGAGCTGGCTGTGTCCGCAGCAACGCGTGCTGGTCTACCCGCAACCGGAGACCCGCGGCCCCGCGCCACCCGGCGTGGCCACCGGCCAACGCGACCGCCGACGCACCTCCTCGCACCAGCACGACGACCTAGCCTCGCTGCGGACCTATCGCGCCGGCGACCCGCTCAAGCTGGTGGCCTGGAAAGCCAGCGCCCGCCACGAAGACCTGCTGGTACGGGAATTCGAACACCCCGTCAGCCAGCACGAATGGACCCTGGACTGGCGCACGCTCTCCCACCTGGACCCCGAAAGGCGCATCGCCCGCCTGGCCCGCTGGGTCTGCGAGGCGCAGGCGGCCAGGATCCACTGGACCCTGCGCCTGCCCGGCCAGAGCCTGGGTCCCGCCGGCGGCAGCGAGCACTACCACCGCTGCATGCGGGCGCTGGCCTTGCTGCCGACACACGACCCGTCGCCCTGACGGGAGGCACCATCCGCGATGCGGCTGTTCCGGGGGGAGATCGGGGAACGCGAATGGCCGTTTCCCGTAGCCTCCGAGCATCCTTGCCGTCACGGGCCATTCACGCATGAAACCATAGAATATATCGGAATGTCTGTAGGGAGCCGCGTGACCGATTTTCGGTGGCTTGCGCGAGTACTCCAAAGGTTCAAGGGGGCACGGACATGTTCAAGCGGCGACCCAGAAGCGGCCCGGGATTGAGACCGGGCGAGTCGGTCGTCCGGCGCGCGCCGGATTCGACCATTCCCTACCACCCGGACCTGGTCGATCGGCTGAAGGAGCAGCACGCTGCGGTGCTCAAGGCCTTCGAGACCGTCAAGGGCTCCGCGATCGTGGACGACTTCGAGGCGGCGGCGAAATCCCTGCAGGTACTGAGGCACGTGCTGACCTCGCACCTGCTGGAGGAAAACGTCAAGCTCTATACCTACCTCAGGAAATGCCTCGCCAGCGACTGGAACAACAAGCGGCTGATCCTGCGCATGAAATCCGAAATGGACGACATCGGCAGCCGGGTCATGAAGTTCCTTGACGACTACGACAGGATGGGCGTGACGTCGGCGACGAAAAAGCAGTTCCTCGAGGACCTGAACCACACCGGCAACCTCCTCAAGCAGCGCGTGGAGAACGAGGAATCGGTGCTGTTCACGATGTACATGCCGCCGAACATGTTCTAGGGGGCCAGAGTGCGGGATCGCCCCGGGCAGGCCCACGCCCGTGGCGCGGGAACCCGCATGCGGCATACTTTGCGCATGCACCGCCGCGCCCGCCTTCCTTCCGACCGTCACGACCCCTCCGGGTCCGCGCCGTGAACACCGCAGTCGCCGGCACGGTCGCGTTCCAGGACCGACGCCCTCCCGATCCCGTCCTCGGCCGGCGCGCCTTCGACCTGTTGTGCCTGACCATGGCGGCGGTGCTCGTGCTGCACTCACCCCACCTGCCCTGGTGGCTGAGCGTGGCATTGGCGCTGATGCTGGGGTTCCGCTGGTGGCAACGGCGCTGGCACGGCGGGCGCATCGCCTGGTGGCTGCGGCTGCCGCCGACACTGCTGCTGCCGGTGGTGGTCATCGTCACCTACGGAACCATCTTCGGACGCCAGCCCGGCTGCGCGCTGGCCGTCGGCCTGCTGGTGCTCAAGACCTGGGAAAGCGAGTATCCGCGCGACGCGCGCAGTGGCATCGCCTTCGCCTGCTTCGCCTTGATGTGCGCCCTGCTGTTCGGCCAGAGCCTGCCGCTGACGGCGGCGGTGATGCTGGGGCTGGTGCCGGCCCTGGTCTGCCTGCGCGCCCTCGAGCCCGGCGGCCCGACGCTCACCTGGTGGCGCGAATTCGTGCCGGTGCTGAAAGTACTGGTGCTGGCGGTCCCGCTGGCGCTGGCGGCCTTCCTGTTCCTGCCGCGCCTGGAATCACCCCTGTGGGGGGCGCCGAACAACGATCGCGCGACCGCACGCACCGGGGTCAGCGGGTACATGTCGCCGGGCGATTTCACGCAACTGCTGGTGGACGACTCGCCCGCTTTCCGGGTCCACTTCGACGGCCCGTTGCCGCCGCCGGCCCAGCGCTATTTCCGCGGCCCCGTGCTGTGGTGGTTCGACGGCCGCAGCTGGAGCCGCAACGCACCGGGTACGGCGCACGCCCGGCCCGAACGCATGACCCACTCCGGACCGGTCTACCGCTACACCGTCACCATGCAGCCTTCGCACCGGCACTGGATGTTCGCGCTGGACACGCCCCTGGCCGCACCCGCCGACGCGCACCTGAGCCGCGACCGCACCCTGGTCCGCGGCAAGCCCGTCACCAAGCTGTTGCACTACCGGGCCCGCTCGGCCACGCGCCACGTGCTGGAGCCGCAACTGGATCCGCGCGACCGCGACCTGGGCCTGGAACTGCCGGTGGGCTACGACCCGCGCGCCACCGCACTGGCGCGGTCCTGGCGCAAACGCTACGGCCGCGACGACGCGGCCATCGTGCGGGCCGCGCTGGACCTGTTCCACAACGGAGGATTCCGCTACACCCTGGCTCCGCCGCCACTGGGCCGCAACAGCGTCGACGACTTCCTGTTCGACACCCGCGCCGGTTTTTGCGAGCACTATGCCTCCGCCTTCACCTTCCTGATGCGCGCCGCCGGCATTCCCGCGCGCGTGGTCACCGGTTACCAGGGAGGCTACTGGGACAAGCTGGGGCACTACCTGCTGGTGCGCCAGTCCGACGCCCACGCCTGGAGCGAGGTATGGCTGCGCGGGCGCGGCTGGGTGCGCGAGGACCCTACGGCGGCGGTGCGGCCCGATCGGGTCAGCCTGGGCGCGGCCGCCGCGGCCGGCGATAGCGGCGCCTGGTACCAGGCGGGCTGGCTGCGGGCACTGCGCAATCACTGGGATATCGTCAACCACTGGTGGGACCAGGCCGTTATAGGGTTTGACGCGCTACGCCAGCGCGGCCTGCTGACGCCGTTCGGCATCCGCCACAGTCCTGCCGGCGTGTTGCTGCTGGCCCTGGCCGGAAGCATCATCGTGCTGATGGCCCTGGCCGCGGCATTTGCCCTGGTGCCGAGACGCCGGGGCGACGCGCTGGACGCCAGCATGGCGCTGCTGCGGCAGCGGCTGGCCCGCGCCGGCGTGGCGCGCCGGCCCAGCGAAGGGCCGGTGCATTTCTTCGCCCGCGCGGCACGCGCCCTGCCGCACGAGCGCCGGCGACTGGAAGCGCTGGGCCGGGCGTGGGTGAGCCTGCGCTATGCGCAGGTCTCCCCCACGTCTGAATCGATCCGCGCATTTTGTCGCGCGGTTCGGGATTTTCGGCCACGCCGCGTGGTCAAATAGGAAGCCGCAGCCAAGGGACGGCCGCAACAAGCACCATCCGACATCCCTCTGTCGAGGATTTCATCGCCATGCTCACCATCAAAGGTTTTTCCCGCCCCGCCGCCACCCGACATCCCATGACCGCGCTGTGGAAGCCGGCCCTGGCCGTGGCCGGTGCCATGGCCCTGGGCGCCTGCGCCACGGTGCCTCAGCCCCTGGCCGGCACCTATCCGCCGTTGACGCCGACCCGCGCCGCCCAGGGCGGCACCGGCGGCACCGTGGTGCGCTGGGGCGGCCAGATCATCAAGACCCAGCCGGAAGCGCACAAGACCTGTTTCTACGTGCTGTCGCGATCGCTCGACAGCACGGCGAGGCCCCTGCCCGACGGCGCCAGCCATGGCCGCTTCATGGCCTGCCACGACGGCTTCTACGATCCCGAGGTATTCACCAAGGGACGCGAGGTGACCTTCACCGGCACCGTGCACGGCATCGTTTCCAAGATGGTGGGCAAATACGACTACGCCTACCCGCGCCTGGAGGCGCAAACCGTCTACCTGTGGCCCAAGCGTCCGCGCATCGTGCGCTACAACAACCCGTACCCGTACTACGACCCGTTCTGGGGTTTCGGGCCGCGCTTCTATGACCCGTTCTGGTACCAGCCCCGCGTGATCGTGGTGCACCGGTCCCACCCGCATCCCCGCAGCCACAAATGACCCGTGACGAAAAACGCCGGCCCGATCGCCGGCGTTTTTCATGCATCGGGGCCGGGCCCGCCGCAATCAGCCCGGAGGCCAGTGCATCGGACGACCGCCGAGAAGATGCACGTGCAGGTGATACACCGTCTGCCCGCCATCCTCGTTGCAGTTGATCACGGTGCGGTAGCCCTTTGCGGCCAGGCCCTGTTCGCGCGCGTACGCTGCCGCCGCCAACTGCAGGCGGCCCAGCAATTCCGCATCCCCGGCACCGGCGTCGTCGAGCGTCGGCAGCGCTCGCTTGGGAATGAACAGCACGTGCACGGGGGCCTGCGGGTTGACGTCGCGGAACCCCAGCACATCGTCGTCCTCGTAGACGATGTCGGCGGGGATTTCGCGCCGGATGATCTTGGCGAAAATGGTGTCTTCGGACATGTCTCGAAACTCGAATGGCAACCGTCACCAGACTACCAGCGCGACGCCAGGGAAGCACGATCCCGCCGTCGCGCACGGGCGAACCTGCGCCGGCTCAAAGCCCCTCGAACGCCGCCGCCTGGCGGCCCTTGACGGCGCCCACGATCAGGCCCAACACCAGCCAGGACAAGCCGAACTCGAATGTGACGCGGCTGAAACCCGACCACACGAAGGCGATGATCACCAGGCCCACGAGCGGGAGCAACAGGTAACGGAACACGTGACGGTATTGGCGCTGGCGCAGGTAGAAATGCACGAACACGGTGATGTTGAGCAGCATGAAAGCCGTCAGCGCGCCGAAGTTGACCAGCGTGATCAAGGCCTCCTCCGAGGTGACCAGCGCCAGCACCACCGATATCACCGACACCAGCAAAATGGCATTGACCGGAGTCTTGAAGCGCGGGTTGATGTGCGAGAGGAACGACGAATACGGCAGGATCCGGTCGCGTCCCATCGAGTACAGGATGCGCGAGACGGCCGACTGCGCGGCCAGCGAGTTGGCGATGCCCGCGGCGATCACGTTGACGATGATCAGCAACGCATACAACCATTCCCCGCCAACCTCGTGGCCGATCTGGAAGAACGCCATGGGGGCGTCCAGCGTGGTGTAATCCGGGTGCGCCAGCGCGGCGACGTAGGTTTCGAACATGAAGATCCCGCCCAGCAGCAGCAGCGAGAGGACGGTCGCCGTGCCGACGGTCCTGCGCGGATCCTTCACTTCCTCGGCCAGCGTGCTGATGGCGTCGAAACCCAGGAAGCTGAGCACCGCCACCGTCGTGGCCGTGGCCACGAAGCTCCAGCCGAAGTGCTCGGGCTGGAACCAGGGCTTCAACGACCAGCCGCCCGCGCCATGGCCCTGGACGAACACGTAGTTCACTGCCATCCCGATGAAGATGGCCAGCACGATCAACTCCAGCGCCAGCAGCACGTAGTTGCTGCGCGCCTGGAAGCGGATGCCCAGCACGTTGGTGACGGTATTGAGGAGGGCGAACACCAGCACCCAGACAAAGGCGGGAACGCCCGGCACCAGGCCGTGCAGCCAGACCGCGGACAACAGGTAGGCCAACGCGGGAAACAGCAGGTAGTCCACCAGGATCATCCAGCCGGCGACGAAGCCGACATACGGATGCAGGCCGCGGCGCACATAGGAATACACCGAACCGGCGAAGGGGAATTCCCGGCTGAGCTGCTTGTAGCTCAGGGCCGTGAACAGCATGGCAATGACACCCACCAGGTAGACCAGCGGCACCATGCCGAAACTGTCGCGCGAGACGAAGCCGAACACCGCCATCGGCGCGACCGGTACGAGAAACACCATGCCGTAGACCAGCAGATGCCGCAGGCTCAGCGAGCGCTCCAGCTCCTGCCGGTAACCGCCATCGGTTTCCCGCACGACCTCTGTTTGTTGATGCATGCGTGTATCCCCTCCATCCTCGAACAAGTGACCGCCCATCGTGCGACCACATGGAAGGAAACGCAACGATCCACAACCACAGGACGTTTCGGAACCTCAACGAAAATGGGGACGCACCGATAGGGGACGGAGGGAATTATTTTTTTGATATCTGGCACGGGGC
>CAZMMO010000106.1:0-7079 GCA_964567365.1 uncultured Rhodanobacteraceae bacterium
TCCATCGACACCAGGGTGATGCCCTTGCGCGTGGAGATGGCCTTGACGCTGGGCGCGCCGTCGCGCTCGCGCGGGCCGATCACGGTGCCGTGGAGCTCCGGATGCTGCGTGTCCTTGACCCACAGCGGCACGCGCGGCTCGCGCAACGGCGACAGGCAGCGCGGGTGCAGCACCTTGGCGCCGGTGGTGGCGATCTCCTGCGCCTCCTCGTAATCGAGCCGCTGCAGCAGGCGCGCGCTCGGCACCTGGCGCGGATTGGCGCTGAACATGCCGGCCACGTCGGTCCAGATCTCCACCCGCCCGGCGCGCAACAGGGCGCCGAAATACGCCGCCGAGGTATCCGAACCGCCGCGCCCCAGCAGCACCGTGCTGCCGTCGGCGTCGCGGGCGATGAATCCCTGCGCGATGAACATGTCCCCCTGCCCGGCCAGGTGCGCCGCCAGCGCCGCATCGGGCTGCGCCTCGACCATGGCCGACAGGCGCCGCGTGCGCGCGTTCTGGTTGGGCAGCACAGCCGCCAGCAGGCACTGGCGTGAATCGACCCACAAGGTCGGCGAACCGTGGGCCGACAGATAGGCCGCGCCCAGCGCGCTGGACATCAACTCGCCATGCGCCTGGATCTCGGCCTTCCACGCCAGCCCATCGCCGACGGGGCCCTGTTCGGCCAGGGTCCGCAGGCGGTCGAAATGCGCCTGCAGGGTCGACGGCACGTCCAGCTGCATATGCCCCAGCAATACGTGATGCTGCTCCACGATCTCCTGCACCCGGTCGCAGCGGGCCGCGGCCTCGTCGAGCCGGCACAGGGCCTTGAGCTTGTCGGTGACCCCGGCCAGCGCCGACACCACGACCAGCACCCGCGAGCCCTCGGCGCGGCGCGACATGGCCAGTTTTCGAATCACCTGCCAGCGCGTGGCGGTGGCAACGCTGGTGCCACCGAATTTCATGACCACCCAGGGGGCATCGACGGGCAACGACGGGGAGGGATCAGGCGTATTCACGGAACCATGGACGGGGAAAAATGGACAGCGTGCCAGTCTCACGCGCACCGCGACAAAAGGCAATTGATGCCGTCATGGCATTTGCGCATGGTTGCGGATGCCCCGTGTTCAGGTACCGGCTGTCCATGGGGCGCCCGGCTTTGCGAGAATGGGGCGTCCACCGGGAGCTTTTATGCTGCAGGCACAGCAAACCCCACCCGAATCCATCACACCCGTCGCACCGCGCAAGGGCATCCGGCTGCATGTCAACGGCGAAGCCTACCTGCACGCCGGCGACCCCGGCATGCCCCTGCTCTGGTACCTGCGCGACGTGCTGCGCCTGACCGGCTGCAAGTACGGCTGCGACCGGGGCGAATGCGGTACCTGCACGGTCCTGGTCGACGGCAAGCGGGCCCTTGCCTGCCAGACGAGCATGGACAAGCTCGAAGGCCGCGCGGTCACCACGGTGGAGGGCCTGGCCGCAGCCGACGGTTCCCTGCATCCCCTGCAGCAGGCATGGATCGACGAGGACGCCATCGTGTGCGGCTATTGCCAGCCCGGCTGGCTGATGGCCGCGGCCGATCTTCTGGCGCGCAAGCCCTCGCCTTCGGACGCCGACATCGACGCCCTGCCCAACCTGTGCCGCTGCGGCAGCCAGCCACGCGTACGCGCGGCGATCAAGCGCGCCGCCCAGGCCCTGCGCAAGGGGAACCGGACCTGATGGGCGGCACCGTCCGCCTGTCGCGGCGGCGCTTCCTGAAGATCATGGCCGGCGCCACCGGCGCGCTGGTGGTCGGCGTCGGCACCCTGCGCGCGCAGGACGCCGACGTGCCCCTGGCCCTGCTCGGGGACGACGTCACCCAACTGGGCCCGTACCTGCGCATCGAGCCGGACGGCCGCACCATCATCGGTGCGCGCGATCCCGATTGCGGCGAAGGCACGCACACCTCGCTGCCGCGCATCATCGCCGAGGAGCTGGACGCCGACTGGTCGGACGTGACGGTGCTGCCCCTGGGCCCGGCGGTGACCCGCGCCAACAACGTCGTGCGTTGGCGCTACGGGCACCAGCGCAGCGGCAACGCCACCAGTATCCCGGCCGCCTGGAACGACCTGCGCCAGGCCGGGGCACTGGCGCGCTGGCTGCTGGTGCAGGCCGCCGCGCGGCGCAGCGGCGTGCCCGCCAACCGCCTGCTGTGCCGGGCCGGCAACGTCATCACACCCAGCGGCATCAACTACGCCTACGGCCAACTGGCGGCCGACGCGGCCCGCCAGGCTCCACCACAGACGCCGCCGGCCCTGAAGACGCCCGACCGGTACGTGCTGGTCGGACGCGGCGCCGGCGACGTCGACGCCCGCGCCATGGTGCAGGGGCGCACCCGCTTCGCGATCGATCATTTTCCGGCCGAGACCCTGGTTGCCGTAATCGTGCACTGCCCGTGGCCGGACGGCACGCTGGCCAGCATCGACACCCGCGAGGCATTGCAGGTGTCCGGCGTGAAACAGGTGCTGCAGCTGAAGCCCGAACCCGGCCAGCCCCTGGGCACCACGCCCATTGCCGCCGGCGTGGCCGTGCTGGCCACAAGCACCTGGTCGGCACTGCAGGGGCGCGACAAGCTGAAGCTGACCTGGAAACCGGGCCGGCACGCCAAGGCCGACACCGATGCCCTGGTCAAGAACGCCACCGACCTGCTCGGAAGCAAGGCCGAACCCACCATGCGCGTACGCGCGGAGGGCGACGTCGACAAGGCGGAAAAGCAGCACCGCAGGCGGGTGGAGGCGGTCTACACCCAGCCGTTCGTGGCCCACGCCACGCCCGAACCGATCAACTGCGCGGCACGCGTCGACGAAGACCACGCCAGCCTCGTGGTGCCCACCCAGGACCCGCAGCAGGCGCTGGCCCTGGTGCAACGCCTGACCGGCCTGACCCCGGCACAGATCGACATCCAGGTACCCCGCGTCGGCGGCGGCCTGGGCCGCCGCGTGGACCACGATTTCGTGGCCGAGGCCGTGATGCTGGCCAAGGCCGCGAAAAAGCCCGTCAAGCTGCTGTGGACGCGCGACCAGGGCCTGAGCCACGACTACTATCGCCCGCTGGCCGTGCACAAGTTCACCGTCACCCTGGACCGGCATGGCCACATCGCCAGCTGGCGCCAGCGCATGGCCAGCCCCTCGGCGCTGTGGCGCCGCGACACGCCCGCCGACCAGCAATGGACCTCCGAAGCCAGCGCCGGCGCCCTGCCCGGTGGCCTGATCGAAAACTACGAATCGACCTGGTACGGTCTGGACAGTCCCTTGCCGCGGGGGCCCATGCGTGGCGGCAGCGACGTCGTCAACACCTTTGCGGTCGAGGGATTCCTCGACGAGATCGCCAAGGAGCTGCGCCTCGACCCGCTGGAGCTGCGCCACCGGCTGCTGGGCGAGCCGCGCCCCCTGCCCCTGCCCGGCGGCGGCACGCTCGACCTGGGCCGCCTGCGCGCCGTGCTGGACCTGGCCGCCGCACGTATCGACTGGAAACGTACCCGGCGCAACGGCCACGGCCTGGGCATCGCCTGCCACGCCAGCTACGGCGGCTATTGCGCGCACGCGATGGAAGTGTCCGTGCGCGGCGAGCGCCTGATCCTGCACCGCGTGGTATGCGCCATCGACGTCGGCCGCGTGGTCAATCCCACCGGGCTGCAGGCGCAGGCCATCGGCGGCACCGTGTTCGGCATCGGCACCGCGCTGGGCCAGACCATCACGCTCAAGGACGGCCAGGTGCAGCAACGTGACTTCCACGCCTATCCGCTGGCACGCATGGCGCAACTGCCGCACAAGGTCGAGGTCTACCCGGTCGAATCGGATGCCCCACCCGGCGGCGCCAGCCCGGTGGCCGTGCCCTCGACCGCGCCGGCGCTGGCCAACGCGGTTTACGCTGCCACCACCGTGCGCATCCGCCACCTGCCATTGATGCCCGAACTGCTGCGGCTGCTTTGAGGCCCGGCGGGCCGCCATCCAGAACATCATGAAAGTCCTGACGCCTCCGGGCACGGGCACCCTGCGCCCGTCGGTACCCGAAATGAAACGACGACGTCGGTTTCCGAATCTTTTTTGCTGTATAAACTCCGTCTGAAGACGGAATGTACGATGACATGTCATTGGACGACGTGCCTGCCGCACAATCGTCCCATCACATGGGGGTCGTGAAATGAATGCATCGAACGACGGGAACGTCAGGCGGAGCATGATCTCGAATCCGCTGGACGGGCTGGTCGCCGGGTTCGGAATCCGGCACCCGCCGGGGATAGGCTGCCTGCTGCTGGGCCTTGCGATGATCGCCCTCGGCGTGCGCGGCCTGGCATTCGGTGATTTCGCGGGCGTGTGGCAACACGTTCCGGTCGCTGTTCTGCCGGGACGGACCTTTTTCGTGTACGCCTGCGCCGTGGTCGAACTGGCCACCGGAATCGGCCTGCTGGTACGACGCAGCGCCGCATGGTCGGCCCGGGTGTTGGCGATCTACCTGCTGCTGTGGGTGGTGTTGCTGAAGCTCCCGGGGCTCGTGCTGAGGCCGCAGATCGAGGCGAGCTGGCTGGGCGTTGGCGAGATCGCCACGATCCTGGCTGGAGCGTGGGCCCTGGCCATCGTGCTGGCGGAACCGTCGAAATCCGGCCTGTTCCCGGGCGGTATCAGCGGCATGCGCGGCGCGCGGCTGCTGCTGGTCCTGGCACTGCTGACGATCGGCCTGTCGCATTTCGTCTACGCCAACATCACCGCCGGCTACGTGCCGGAGTGGCTTCCGTTCCGCCACGGTTGGGCCTGGCTCACCGGCGCGGCCAACCTTGCCGCCGCCGGCGGTCTCCTGTTCGCCGTGTGGCCACGGCTGGCCGCAACACTGGAAGCGGCCATGCTGAGCATCATCACGTTACTGGTATGGGTCCCGGCCGTCGCCGGTTCGCCTGCCGAAGCCGACATGTGGTCGGCCCTCCTGATCTCCGCGGCGATCGCGTGTGGCGTATGGGCCATGGCCGACACGTACCGGGCCACCGCCTGATCGCCACAGGGACTATTTCCCACCACCGGAAGGCTGCCACTGGTCCGACTGCGACGGTTTGACCGGCGCTCCGGGGCAGCCGGGCGGCGGCGGGCTGCCGGCCACCCGCGCCGCGTCGCACGCAGCCTGGTTGTCCAGATGCAACGGCGTTGCCGGGGCCGCCGACGCCGGGGTGCCCAGGCCCGGCGCCAGCGGGCGCGCCGGCGCCATGTCCAGGCGCGGGTCGCCGCTCTTGTCGGACACCGGCCGCGGCGGATCGCCGCCACAGCCGAGGAAGACGGCCAGCGGTCCCAGCACGCAGTGCACGCGCACGCCCGGAGCCAGGTGGAAGGTATGCCTGACCGTCAGCTTTTCGATGAAATGGCGCAGGAACGTGTCCAGGATGCTCTCGTTGTCCGGCGCCCAGTACTGCTCGAAAATGGTCGGCTTGTAGCCCAACTGGTCGCTGTTGCGTGTCATCACGTCGGAATTGCCGCGCGGCGGCAACTGCACATAGCCCTGCGCCTGGCGCACGTGGTCCTGGCCCGTCTCCTGGTTCGCCTGGCCGGCGGACTCCTGCTTGCCCGACAGCGGCTTGAACTGGTCATTGGCCGGCGCCCACGACGACGACGCCTGGGCGATGCGGGCCGTGCTCGGCGCGGCGGCGGATGCCGCCGTTGCCGGCGCGGACGCCGGGCTCGCGACCGCCACGTTCGCCGTCGGCATCTGTACCTGCACCTGCGGCGCCTCGACCCGCGGCGCCTGCGGTGCCGGCACGTCGGCCACGGGCAGGTCCAGGCTCGGAGCCGCGCTGGCGACCGGTATCTGCGGAGCCGGCGCCGGTGCCACCACGCGTACCTGCGGCGCCTGCACCACGGGCGGCGTCGGCGTGGCCACGACGACCGCCGGCGAGGATGCCGCGGGAAGATTCGTCACCGTTTCCGTCGTCGGCGTCACCGCGATGTCGGGCAAGGACGCCTCCGCACGTGGCACCGGCGCCCGTACCGGTTCGGAGCCGGTCACCTCCAGGTCGGTGCGGCCCAACGTAACCTGCGGGGCCTCCTGCCGAGCCGGCACCGGTTGCAGGCGAGGGGACGGGACCTGGGCCGGAGTCACTTGCAGTTCCTGGACCTGCGGCGGCGGGACCGCCATGTTCGAAGTCTCCAGTACCACCTTGGGCGGCGCGGACGCCTCGATCACGGGAGGTGGCGGTTGCGGCGCGGGCGGACTGGCCGCGGCGCGCGGCGATGGCGTGGCCACCTCGGGCAGGATCACCAGGGGTTGCTCCTGCGCGACCTCGGGATGGCCCGGCGTCACCGTGACCTTCGGCTGCGCCGGCGCCTGCGCGGGAACCGGCGGCATGGCCGCCACCGGGGCCTGCCTGGCCACGGGCGGCACTTGCCGCGGCTGGCGTTTCGGCAACGTGACCGGGGGCGGCGGCGGAGGCGGCTGGGGATTCTTGATCAGGCGCACCTGCACCGTTGCCACCGGCTCGCGCCCGGCGGGCGGCGGAAAAGGGATCGAGGGCCGCGAAAGCAGCATCAGAAACAGCGCCAGCGCATGCACCAGCACGGTCAGGGCGGCCGCCGCCACGCGCAGTCCCCGCTCCGGCGCCGGATCGCGCTCGCGCAACTCCTGCAGTATCAGGCGCACGAGGTGCTTCTGGTAGGCGCTGCCGACCACCAGCGGCCGGCGTGAATACGGCTGCCAGCGGTGATGTCCCACGTTGGGAGCGCCTACGGCGCCGTAGAAATGCGGCATGGGTCTGGAAACGTCCTGCTCGGTTCAGGGCCTGTCGTCGCAACACCTGCCCGCCACTGTAACCGGATTCCCGGTTTTCGACGCATGACGGCCAGCGCGGGTTTGCACCTGTACATGGACGGCCGGCACCCGGTCATGGTTCCCGCATGGGCGGTACGCGCGGGCCAGGCGCAGGGGCATCTCCCGCCGCCAGGGCCAAGAGTACGCATCCAGCCTTCTACGGAAACCTCGGAAAACGGTAGTCATGGATTATCCATGACTGTATTTGCCGGGAGCGAAATCCGTTCGCCCTGAGGTATCGAAGCCTGTCCTGAGGTATCGAAGCCTGTCCTGAG
>CAZMMO010000107.1:0-6984 GCA_964567365.1 uncultured Rhodanobacteraceae bacterium
GCCACCGGGTCGTGACCATGCCGCCTCCCAGCGGCGGCGGCAGCAGCGTGATCGAGATGCTGAACATCCTGGAGCATTTCGACCTTGCCAAATACGGCGCCAATTCGGCCAAAACGCTGCATTACGAAGCCGAGGCCCTCAAGCTCGCCTGGACCGACCGCATCCGCTACGCGGGAGATCCCGCGTTTTCGAAGATCCCCACCCGGGGGCTGGTTTCCAAGGCTTACGCCGCATCGCGCGCCAAGCTGATTTCGCCTGACCGCAGCCTGCCGGCACCGAAACTGAAGCCCGGAAACCCCTGGCAATTCGAAACCGGCGAAACGACGCAGATTTCCGTGATCGACGCCGACGGCAACGCGGTCAGCAACACGTTCACCCTGGGCTCGGACTTCGGCTCCGGCGTGATGATCAAGGGCACCGGCTTCATGCTCGGCAACCTCATCGGCAACTTCTCCATCCGCGCCCAGGCCAAGGCGAAGAAGGCCGGCACCAAGGCCATCATCAACAACATCCTGGGGCCCGGACGGCGCCCGGTGTCGAGCATGTCGCCGACCATGGTGTTCAACCACGGCAAATTGTGGATGATCACCGGCAGCCCCGGCGGAAACTCGATCCCCGGAACCGTCATGCAAATGATCGTCGACGCCGTCGACTTCAAGATGAACATCGCACAGGCGACCAACACGCCCCGCATCAACCAGGAGATCCGCAGCGGCGTCCTCCGCGTCGAGCCGGAAATCAGCCCCGACACCATCCGGCTGCTCGAGGAACGGGGACACACGGTGAAAATCGGCAGTGAAATCGGCTGCACGCAAACGCTGATGCTGAGTCCGGAGGGCACGGTCCTGGGCGCCGCCGACCCTCGCCGTCCCGGATCGGCGGCGGTATCGCAATAGCCGCGGACCGCCGCCCGCCGCGCATGGACGTAGACGGACAAACCGGCCACCGCAGACATGGATCATCCCAACGTTCCTGGAGAAGCAACATGAGCGAAAATCCGTTCCTCCGCGCGGCCCGCGGCCTGGTGCTCGTCGGGTTGCTGGCGGGCACGTCGATGCTGGCGGCCCACAGCACGAACGCGAAGGTCCATTTGCCAACGGCGGACACGATCATCCACGGTGGCACGGTGTACGACGGCAGCACCGCCGCACCCGTGACGGCCGACGTGGTCCTCTCCGGCGACCGCATCGTCTACGTCGGCCCCGACGCCCAAAAGCGGTACACGGCCAAGGACGTGGTCGACGCGAGCGGCATGATCGTGGCCCCCGGCTTCATCGACGTGCACACCCACCCGCGCACCTACGTGCACTCGAAGGACCCGAAACAGCGGCTCAACGCGCCCTGGCTGTTCCAGGGGGTGAGCACGCTCATGATCGGCGTGGACGGAGGTGGAACGCCCAACGTGGCCAGGAAAGCCGCATGGTTCAGGAAACACCACGTGGGCACCAATCTGGCAACCTATGTGGGCTTTGGCCCGATACGCCGCAAGGTGCTGGGCATGTCCTCGCGCGCTCCCGATCCGGAGGAGTTGGAACGCATGAAGGCTCTGGTAGCGAAGGGCATGTGCGAGGGGGCCTTCGGCTTCTCGACCGGGCTGTTCTACGCGCCGCAAAGCTATTCCAAGACCGACGAGGTGGTCGCCCTGGCGCACGAGGCGGCCATCCGCGGCGGCATCTACGACACCCACCAGCGTGACGAGTCCTCCTACACGATCGGCCTGATCGCTTCCACCAAGGAAGCCATTGCCATCGGCCGCAAGGCCGGGCTGCCCGTGCACATCGCGCACATCAAGGCCCTGGGCGTGGACGTGCACGGGAAGGCGGGAGAACTGATCCAACTGATCGATGCCGCGCGCCGTGCCGGGCAGAACGTCACCGCCGACCAGTATCCGTGGCTGGCCTCCGGCACCGGCCTGGGCTCCGCGCTGCTGCCGCGATGGGCCGTCGTCGGCGGACGCTCGGCGCTGCTCGACCGCATCGCCGATGCCGCCACCCGCAAACGCATCCTCGCGGACATGCGCGAGAACCTGCGCCGCCGCGGCGGCAGCCAGTCCCTGCTGCTGACCTCCTCCGGGCAGCCCTGGACGGGCAAGACCCTGCAGCAGATGGCCGCGCAATGGCACGTCGGCGCGGTCGAGGCGGCCCTGCGTCTGATCCGGGAGAACAAGCACGTGCAGGTCGCGTCCTTCAACATGGACGAGGCCGACGTGGAACTGCTGATGAAGCAACCCTGGGTCGCCACCAGTTCCGACGGCAACAACGGCCATCCGCGCCAATACGCAACCTTTCCCAAGAAATACGCGAAATACGTCAAGAAAGCCAAGGTCATCAGCCTGGGTGAATTCATCCACCGTTCGACCGGCCTTTCGGCCGAGATCGTGGGCCTGAAGAAACGGGGTTTTCTGCGCACGGGTTATTTCGCGGACGTTCTCGTCTTCGACCCCGACCGTTACGCGCCCAAGGCGGATTACGTGCACCCCAGGGTATTGTCCCAGGGCGTGGTGGACCTGTGGGTCAATGGCCACCGGGTCATGAAGGACGGTGCCCTGACCGGGGCCGCGCCGGGCCGGTTCCTGCTGCACACGCCCACGCGGGGCTCGTGTCCCGGGCAATCCACGCCCTCGACCGAGCCCGCGGCAAAAACCTGACCGTATCGTCGGCTCGGGCCGCCTGTCCGACTTTGACGGCGGAATCCCGTTCGTCGAGGATATGAAGCGATATCCGCCCCACCTGCCGAATGCTCCGACCGATCGCACTCTGGAGGTAACCCCCATGCGCCCACGTCACCTGGCCCTGCTCCTGCTGGGCCTTTCCTTCACCGCCGCCGCGTCGGCACCGTCCCAGCCGGCCCGTCGTGCGGACCTGGCGCCCTTGCGCGCGCAACTGCAGGCCTACATCGAGCGCGCCCCGGGCACGGTCGCGGTGGAGCTGGTCGACCTCGGCGACGACCAGTCGGTCGGCATCCACCAGGACGTGCGCATGCACGCGGCCAGCACCATGAAGGTGCCGGTGATGCTGGAGCTGTACCGGCAGGCGGATGCCGGAAAGTTCGCGTTGTCGGACAAGGTCCGCGTCAAGAACCGTTTCACCAGCATCGCCGACGGCAGCACCTACTCACTGTCGTCCAAGGACGACAGCGAAACCAAACTGTACGGCCTGGTCGGCAAAAAGCTGCCGATCCGCGAGCTGATCGGACGCATGATCACACGCTCGTCCAACCTCGCCACCGACAACGTGATCGAACTGGTGGGCGCGAAAAACGTGCAGCAGACGCTCGACGCCATCGGCGCCGGCGACATGCACGTCCTGCGTGGCGTCGAGGACATTCCCGCCTACCGGCGCGGCATGAACAACACCACTACGGCCGCCGCGCTGGCGCGGGTCATGGCCGTGATCGCCCGCTGTGCCCGGCCCCACTCCGACTTTCCGCTCAAGGGCCGGCTGGCGCCGCTGACGCATGCATCGTGCCGGCAGATGGTCGACATTCTGCTCGAGCAGCACTTCAACACGATGATCCCTCGGGGCGTGCCGTCCGGGGTGCGCGTTGCGCACAAGACCGGCTCGATCACGAAGATCCACCACGACGCCGCCATCGTCTACCCGCGCGGCCGGGCACCCTACGTGCTGGTGGTGATGACCCGCGGCATCGCCGATCCGAAGGTCAGCGCGGGCGTGGCCGCGGACATTTCGCGCATGGTGTGGAAAGGCCTGATGGCGCGGAGCCGCGAGGGCTGAAGCACAACCATGGTTCGGGACCCGGGACCCGGGACCCGTAACGATGGGAGCTGAAGCACAAGCCGGTACATGCTGCCGGTGGTGGAACGAACGCGGGAGCCGTACCATCGGAGGATCGTGTGGAACGAACCTGCCGGAGGGACGCATGAAACTCGAAGGCTCCTGTCATTGCGGCCGCGTGCACTTCACCTGCGAAGCGTATGCTCCCGTACCCTACCTGCGCTGCTACTGCTCGATCTGCCGCAAGACCGCCGGCGGCGGCGGATACGCCATCAACCTGGGCGCCTACCACGACACGCTCAAGGTGAAAGGCCGCGAGCATCTGTCGGTCTATCGCGCCCGCATCCGCCAGGACGACGGCCGTTTCCGCCAGAGCACCGGCCAGCGTCATTTCTGCAAGCACTGCGGCAGCGCCCTGTGGCTGTACGATCCGACCTGGCCGGAACTGGTGCACCCGTTCGCCTCCGCCATCGACACCCCGCTGCCCGAAGCGCCCGAACACGTGCACATCCTGCTCGACTCGAAGACCGATTGGGTCGAGGTCCCGATCGGGCCGCGCGACGTGCACTTTCCGCACTACCCGCGCGAATCACTCGAACAGTGGCACCGCCGCCATGGCCTGCTGGATGCCGCGGACGACCGGGAAGATGCCGGTTGAGCGCATGCGGGTCCGGACTCAGCCCGCCTCGCCCCGCGTCGGCCTGCCGCCAAGCAGGCTGAAGACGATCAGCAACACCGCGCCGACGCAGATGCAGGAATCGGCCACGTTGAAGGCCGGATAGGCCCACTGGCCGAAATACACCAGCACGAAATCGGTCACCCGGCCGACGCGGACGCGGTCGACCAGGTTGCCCAGCGCGCCGCCGATGATCAACGCCAGCGGCAGGGCGGTCCGCCAGTCGCGGCGCGGCGTGCGGGCAAGCCAGGCGGCCAGGGCGGCGCTGATGACCACCGCCAGCAGCATGAAGAACCAGCGCTGCCAGCCGCTGCCGTCGGCCAGGAAACTGAACGCGGCGCCGCGGTTGAACACCAGGGTGCGATACAGGAAGCCGTCGATGACCGGCACACGCTGGCCCGGAAACGTATGGGTCAACACCCACCACTTGCTGAGCTGGTCGGCCACGATGGCCAGGGCGGACAGCCACAGCCAGGCCAGCGCACTGGGCTTGATCGTCTTCACGCTCCAAACCTCCCCCGTAGGAGCGCACCCGGGCGCGACCGGCGTGAGGCTTCATGGAACGCTGAACCGGTCGCGCCCGGGTGCGCTCCTACATCTCGGCCATCCGAAACACCGCGACGGAAACGGATTGGCATCCACGAACCCCGGAGAGGGTCGCGGTTCCCCACGGGTGCGGAACCGGGCTTCAGAACCATTGGCGGTTCTCGCCTTCGCCATCGACATTGTCCACGCAGCGCCCGCAAAGCTCGGGATGATCGGCGTGGCTGCCGACGTCCTCGAGGTAATGCCAGCAGCGCACGCACTTGTCGGCCCCGCTGGCCCGCGCGCTCACCCAGGCCTCGCCCTCGCCCTCCAGCTCCACGCGCACCGCGTCTTCGGGCCGTTCGGCCAGCGGATGCACCCGCAGCGTGGAGGTGATGAAGAAGAAATGCAGTTCCTCGGACGCCGCGGCATAGCGGTCGCGCAGGTCATCGTCCAGATAGACGTCCACGTCGGCAGCCAGCGAGGCGCCGATGTCGCCGCCCTTGCGCATGCCCTCGAGCACGCCCGAAGTCGTCTCGCGGATCCGCAGCAGATCCTTCCACCACCGGCGCTCCGCGTCGCCCGCCTGCAAGGCGGACAGGCCCTCGTACCAGGTCTCGAACAGCACCGACTCGCCGCGTTCCCCCGGCAGATGCTGCCACACCTCCTCGGCGGTGAAGCTCAGGATCGGCGCCAGCCAGCGCACCAGGGCCTCGGCAATGCGGTACATCGCGCTTTGCGCGCTGCGCCGGCCGAGGCTGTCGGTCGGCATGGTGTAGAGCCGGTCCTTGGTGATGTCCAGGTACAGCGAGCCCATCTCGTTGGTGCAGAAGTTCTGCACGCGCTGGGCGATTTCCGGAAAGTCGTAGCGCTCGTAGGCGGCCACGACGGCCTGTTGCACGTCCGCGGCGCACTGCACGGCCCACTGGTCCAGCGCCAGGCAGTCCTCGACCGGCAACAGGTGCCGCGCGGGATCGAAGCCGTCCAGGTTGCCGAGCAGGAAGCGGCAGGTATTGCGGATGCGCCGGTAGCTGTCCGAGACGCGCTTGAGGATTTCCTCGGACACGCTCATCTCGTGGCGATAATCGGCGGCGGCCACCCACAGGCGCAGCACATCGGCACCGAGGGTGTCCATCACCTTCTGCGGCGCGACCACGTTGCCCTGCGACTTGGACATCTTCTTGCCCTGGGCATCGACGGTGAAACCGTGCGTGAGCACCTGCTGGTAAGGCGCGCGACCGTGCATGGCGCTGGAGGTGAGCAGGGACGACTGGAACCAGCCGCGATGCTGGTCGGAACCCTCCAGGTACATCACGCGGTAGCTGTCGCTGCCGGCCGCATCGAACTCGGGCCGCTTGTCGAGCACGCAGGCGTGGGTGACGCCGGAGTCGAACCACACGTCGAGCACGTCGGTGACCTTTTCGTAGCCGGCCGCCTCCTTGCCCAGCAGTTCGGCCGGGTCGAGGTCGTCCCAGATGTCGATGCCACCCTGCTCCACGCGTTTGGCCACTGCCTCGAGCAGCTCCACGCTGCGCGGGTGCGGCTGCTGCGTCTTCGCGTCGACGAACAGTGCGATCGGCACGCCCCAGGTACGCTGGCGGCTGATGCACCAGTCCGGGCGCCCCTCGACCATGCCGGTGATGCGCTCCTGGCCCCAGGACGGCACCCAGCGCACGCCGCGGATGGCGGTCAGCGCGGTCTCGCGCAGGCCGGCCTTTTCCATGGAGACGAACCACTGCGGAGTGGCGCGGAAGGCCACCGGCGTCTTGTGCCGCCAGCAATGCGGATAGCTGTGGGTGATCACCTCGTGGGCAAGCAGATGGCCGTTGCCGCGCAGCAGTTCGACGATGGCCTCGTTGGCCTTCCAGATGTGCTGCCCTTCGAACTGCGGCGTGCCTTCCACGTACACGCCGCGCCCGTCCACGGGATTGAGCACGTGCGCCGGGTATTTGTCGACCAGGCCGTATTGCTTGCCGACCTCGAAATCCTCCTGGCCGTGGCCGGGCGCGGTGTGCACGGCGCCGGTACCGTCCTCGGCGCTGACGTGGT
>CAZMMO010000108.1:0-6961 GCA_964567365.1 uncultured Rhodanobacteraceae bacterium
CTTCGGCTTTTGGCGAGTTTCAACGCCAGGGTACGGTCGGTCAGCAGTGCGCCAGTGCGCGTGTTCACATCGTCGTAAGCCGACGTGGTGACCACATCGTAGAGTGGGGATAGACGCGGTGCTTCTCCCGGGTGGGCATACAACACGCCAAAATTCTTCAGATGTGCGTCGCCATTGCGTACCGCCACCGAAAGTACGAGGTATTCGAAGAAGCGGCGTAGGCTCTCCTGGGCGTTCTCGCCGCAAAATGCCGTGATGACGCGTGCAATGGCCTCATAGCTTTGTCGATACTTGTAGTTCCCCGTGGGCTCCCGGGTCTGGTTCATCAACACGGTCATGTCCTCGAAGCCGAGTGACTGGTTGTCATCAAGATCGAAGCGTTCCATGACGAACAGGGAGCCATCCTGGGACAACCAGAAATTCGGTACATCGAGCCCAGCCCGTCGGGCGGCCTCCATGCACAGATATTCGTTGGTGGCCAGGTGTGGATATTCATCGCCTCCCGATTTGACGATGAGATCGGGCTGCCACATCGTCACGCGCTGGTCGACCAGTTTGTCGGCGTCCGGAAGCATGACCTTGGGTTGCACGCCTGAAATCCCCGATTCCATGTAGCGCTCGACGAGGTATTCGAACAGCTCCGTCGTGGCTCGTGTGGACAGAAGCTGTTGGAGTCCGATTTCGGGATGATGTGACTCGTTCGTCTCCCCCGGTACATCGTAGCGAAGCCGCCCAATGCTACGGTGGCCGGTAATGGCCAGCAGGCGCATGTCGTCGACCTGATCGAATCTGGCGAGCCGTCGGACCAGGCGCTCGGCGAGAAAGCCCTCCGGCAGACTCATCGAGAAGATGGGCGGTAGCGCGTTGCCGGCGTAGCTCCGGGCCCGTAATGGCATGGTCAGCGAGACCTCACAATCGCGGCGGGTGGTGCGATAGTTGAAAACGTATTGTGATTCGCGGTCCAGTTCGCCGGAGCTTCCTTGGGGAGTGGACACAAGCAGCTGCTTAATCTTCATCGGGATCGTCCAGCAGTTCGCCGAGCCGCTCCATTTCCGGCCGGGCATCCACGATCACCAGCCGCTTCCCCAGTCCAGCCAGTGTGGCCAGCAACGTTCGGACGGTGACATTGCGCCCCGCTTCCAGATCCATGATGGTTTGCCGCCGACAGGACACCTCTGCCGCCAGATCTGCCTGAGTCTTGCCCAAGGCTTTGCGCTCGGCGCGTATGGTGTGCCCCAGGTCCTTGGCAGTGAAGATCAATGAAGTTTTATTCATGTACGGTATATCGAACTTTTTATGCGTTTGCATGCAATAAAGTACGAAATACCGAACATTTTGTCCAGTAACGTAGGGCGTGCATTGCCCGCCAGCATGAACTTCCTACCTTCGCCCGGCATTGAGCTTGTTGGCATGGATACGTGGATACCCACCCGCCCACACGGTGGGCCACAAGTCGGCGGGGGCGCCCGAACTGCATGAGTTGATCGACCCTGCATGGGCGGAGTCGAGGGGTAATCCGGCGGAAGTCGTGTAGGTCGGTTGGTTTCATCAACCCGACAATGCTCGTCACGACGTACGCAGTCCCGCCCGCAACAGGCGCAACCGCTGGCGTATTCCATTGCGGATGGATGCGTGCAGTGATGGGGGAAAATCCGGCGGAAGCTCTGCCTCAAGGGTTTCCAGGGCCCGGTCCGCGCGGCTGGCGATCTCTTCGATGGCGTGTCGTGCGAGCCTGGGCGGGATGCCTGCCTGGGAGCTGGTCTGCAGGAAGTGTCGGGGTTGTATTTCGTCGATGCGATAGTGGTGGCGCTGTCCTACCGACATGGCCAGTTTCATTTGCTTGCGCTCGATGTGACGTGCGTCAAGGTTGGGCTGTGTGCTCATGACATCGTAGAGCGGCGTGAGCGCGTATCGGCCGCCGGGGCGAAGGAAAATACTGAAGTTTTTGGCATGTCCGTCGGTTGCGCCGATCAACCAGAAGGCCAGTTGTGCCTGGAGCAGCGTGCGTTGATCGTGCGCGGGCGAGTCGGCCCCTTTGAGCAGGGTCGCAATGTCGACGATGCCGGGGCCGCCCTCGTTCTGGTACTTGCGTGTGGGCGGAACCGCCAATGCCTGGCAGCAATCCTCCTGTGGTAGCCGGATCAGTCGATTGTGGTGCCAGGCACGGTCAAAGCGTTCGACGACCAGTGCGCGCGTCCGCCCGAAGCTCATGATGTGCGCGGTGGCTACCGGCAGGCCGAGAAGGCGCAACAAGCGCAGGCAGAGGTATTCGTTTTCCACGCTGTGCGACAAGTCGATGCCGTTGCCGAGTTTGCCGATGGGAGGTTTGAACAAATGCGAGGTCGGCGTGGTTCCGTGTGGCTTGAGCCATTGGTTGCCAAGCCGCAGCAATGCGGTTTTCTCCTGCGCGCCGGCCACGGAAATACGAAAATCGTCATCCCGGGACAGACCGAGCGGCGCTTGTGCCAATGAGGCAAGCAAGTGTTCGATAGCCTCCTCGTCGACCACCTCGCCTGAGGGGGCAGCCGTGCTGTCGGGTTTTTCCGCATCGCCTGCGATCAACTGCAGGGCGCCGATGCAGTCTCTGCCGATTTTCGCAAGCAGATTGTAGGCATCCGTCCCCGCGGCACCGACCTTCTCTGCCAGGCGCTTGCGCAGTGCGGTCGAATCGGGAAGCAGATTTTCGAAAACCGCGACCACGGGCTCGCCACGCCAGGCATCCTCGCGTAGTGGCAGGGAAAGGGAGACAGGAAAAGCGCTGTCTCGATCCAGCCATTGCCGGTCGTATTGGAACGCAACTGCGCCGCCGGGGTCTTTGCGCAAGTGGCCGACCAGCTGGTCGTTCTGATAAACACGCAGTGGTGGATGGCGGGGGGTCCGGGCCATTATCCGATCAGTGCTTCGATGTCGTCGCTCGTACTGCGCGGGCAGATCTGGAACTCCAGATCGAGGGCCGCCAGTACGCCCAGCATGGTATCCATCCGGGTTGCGGCATTGCCGTTCTCGATCAACGAGATTGTTTCTTGCCGCAAGCCGGTTTGGTCGCCCAGTTCGCGCTGGCTCAAGCCTTGGCGCTTGCGCTGCAGGCGAATGCAGGCGCCGATTTGTTTGGGGGTGCGGGCAAGGTTGTGCATGAGTGCCTCCTTTGCCAAAGTTATGCGCCATTCGGCATATGTTGTCAATATCGGATTTAACGCATATCTCTAATCTATGCGTTATAGCGCATAAAATAAATCCGCAAACAATGGGCCGATTCGTGTCAGACGGGTTCTACCCCGTGGCGTGGCGTGGTTTCGGCGCGGCCGTGGATTAGAAGGACATGGAGCTGTTTCACCACCGTTGGTCGGCGATGTTCTTCCATGGGACCAGTTGTATGCCTTGGCGCGTCGATGCCTCTGTGCCACCGTAAATCAGGCGCAGCTCGGGAGCGCGGGGGTGTTGCTTGCCGGGATTGCTTGCCATTTGCTCGCGGAATCGCAGGAGGTTGGCGTACTGGGAGGAGCTTGGCGTCGCTGCCGATTTGATTTCCGCTGCCGTCAGTCGGCCGCCCTCGTCGATCAATGTGTCTACTTCCAGACCACGTGTCTGACGCATGTGGAACATGGCGTCGGCCGTAAGCCCGCGGTTGAGCCGGTACTTGAGTATTTCGCCCGTTGCCCAGGTTTCGAAGATCGCGCCGCGCAGGGGATGGGTGGCCAGTTGGTCCGGCTCGCGGATGCCCAGCAATGCGCAAACCACGCCGCTGTCGAGAAAGTGTAGCTTGGGCGATTTGATCCAGCGCAGGTTGAGGTTGCCGTGCCATGGAGGCAGGCGATGAATGATGAATCCGGCCTCGAGTACCGACAACCATTGCCGGATCGTGTTGTGGGAAACGCCGCAGTCGTTTCCCAGGGAGCTCAAATTGAGCTCCTGCCCGGTGCGGCCGGCTACAAGTCGCATGAAGGTACGGAAGGTGGTCCAATCACCGATGCGGGCGAGGTGGCGCACGTCGCGTTCAACGTAGGTGGTGATGTAATCGACCAGCCAGCGTCCGGCATCGAGTTTGTTGGCATGGATGCGTGGATATCCGCCTGCCCATACGGTGGGCCACAAACCGGAGGGGCTACCAGGGAAGGCCGCGAGCTCGGCGTACGCCAGAGGCAGCAGGGTGCGGATGGCCACGCGTCCGGCGAGTGATTGCGATACATCCTGGCTCAGGCTCAGGTTTTCGGAGCCGGTGAGGATGAAGCGTCCCGGGGTCGGGTCTTCGTCGACCACCACCTGCAGATAGCTCAGCAGTTCCGGTACATGCTGGACTTCATCCAGGATGGCGCCTGCGGGGAACTGCGCCAGAAATCCGCGTGGATCGAGTTGGGCAAATTCGCGGGTGTCCAGCGCCTCGAGATTTACGTAAGGTTTGATCGGAAAGCAGGTTCGCGCAAGCGTGGTTTTGCCGGATTGTCGCGGCCCGGTGATGAGCAATATTGGCAACTCCGCTGCTGCGTCGAGCAGTTGCGGGGCCAACTGGCGTGGTTTCGCTTGCATTGCACGGATTGTAAGTGGTACTTACAATCCGTGCAATGCAAGCTTGAGAAACCAGAAAGTGTGCGTTGCAACGCACCTACGGCGCGTGTTGACGCATGGATCGGTTGGTGGGATGGCGGAGCGATACCGGCTTCATTCGAAATGGTTGGCCAAGCACCGATACTCCTCCAACGCCTCCGGATTGGCCAGCGCATCCGTATTCTTCACCTTTTCGCCATGGATCGCCTTGCGCACGGCGATCTCGCTGATCTTGCCGGAGATGGTGCGCGGGATGTCGTGGACCTGGGCGATCACGGCGGGCACGTGGCGCGGGGTGGTTTCGGCGCGGATCTGCTTCTTGATGCGCTCGCGCAGGGCGTCGTCCAGTGTGACGCCTTCGCGCAGGCGCACGAACAGCACCACGCGCTCGTCGTCGCCCTGTTTCTGGCCGACGGCGACCGATTCCAGCACCTCGGGCACCTGTTCCACCTGGCGGTAGATTTCGGCGGTGCCGATGCGCACGCCGCCGGGGTTCAGGGTGGCGTCGGAGCGGCCGTGGATGATGACGCCGTTGTGGGGCGTGATTTCGATGTAGTCGCCGTGGCTCCAGATCCCCGGCAGCTTGGCGAAGTAGGCGTTGCGGTAGCGTTCGCCGTCGGGGTCGTTCCAGAAGCCGACGGGCATGGACGGGAACGGTTTGAGGCACGACAGTTCGCCGGGCGCGCCGCGGACCGGCTTGCCGGCGTCGTCCAATGCCTCCACCGCCATGCCCAGACCGCGGCATTGCAGCTCGCCGCGCCATACGGGCAGGGTCGGGTTGCCCAGGGCGAAGCAGGAGATGATGTCGGTACCGCCGGAGATGGACGAGAGCATGACGCGCGGCTTGACGTCGCGGTAGACGTAGTCGAACGATTCGGGGGCCAGCGGCGATCCGGTGGAAAGAATGGTGCGCAGGCGCTCCAGCTTGTGCGTCTCGCGCGGTTTGCAGCCGGCCTTCTCGATGGCCGAGATCCACTTGGCGCTGGTGCCGAACACGCTGATGCCGACCTCGTCGGCCAGGTTCCACAACGCGTCCGGCTCGGGCCACGTGGGCGAGCCGTCGTAGAGCACCAGGGTGGCGCCCACGGCCAGGGACGAGACCAGCCAGTTCCACATCATCCAGCCGCAGGTGGTGTAGTAGAAGATGCGGTCCTCGCGCTTGAGGTCCGTGTGCAGCACCAGTTCCTTGAGGTGCTGCAGCAGGGTGCCGCCGGCGCCGTGCACGATGCACTTGGGCACGCCGGTGGTGCCGGAGGAGTACATGATGTACAGCGGATGGTTGAAGTCGACGGGCTCGAAGGCGAGCGCGTGCTCGCCGTGGCCGGCGAAGTCGGGCCAGGTGACGGCGTGGTCCAGGCCGGTGAGGTCGGGTTCGCTGTCGGCGTAGGGCACGACCACCAGGGTCTGGATGGACGGGATGCTCTCCAGCACGCCGCGGATTTTTTCCAGGCAGTCGTGCCGCTTGCCGTTGTAGGCGTAGGCGTCGGCGGTGATCAGCACCTTGGGTTCGATCTGGCCGAAACGGTCGACCACGCCGTGGATCCCGAAGTCCGGAGAGCAGGACGACCAGGTCGCGCCCAGCGACGTGGTGGCCAGCATGGCGATGACGGTTTCGGGCAGGTTGGGCAGGAAGCCCGCCACGCGGTCTCCCTTGGTGACACCGGCACCCTTGAGCGCATGCGCCATGCGCGCCACTTCCGCGTGCAGCTCGGCATAGGTGTATTCGCGCTTGTGGCCCCATTCGTTGCGGAACACGATGGCCAGCTTGTCGTCGCGGAAGCGCAGCAGGTTTTGCGCGAAATTCAGCCGCACCTTGGGGTAGAAGCGCGCGCCCGGCATCTGGTCGGGATCGGCCAGCACCGGTTCGAAATCACCGGAGGCACGAATGCCGCAAAAGTCCCACACCAGCGGCCAGAACTTCTCGATGCGGTGGACGGAGAAGTCGTACAGCGCTTCGTAGCTGTCGATGTCCGGGTTGCCGGTCTGCTCACGCACGAAGCGGATGAAACGGCTCATGTTGGCGTGGTCGGCCCGCTCGGGGCTGGGTGTCCAGATCGGCTCGTTGCTCATGGTTCGTGCTCCCTCCCGCGCAAAGATACCGCATACAACGGGCTTGTGGTGTCGGTTGTAGGAGCGCACCCGGGCGCGACCGGCACCAGCGCCCCATGAGCTTTGAGGCTGTCGCGCCCGGGTGCGCTCCTACATATGGCCGGTTTCCCTTGGGGCGGTCAGCCCAATGCCGCTTCCAGCTCCGGGACGATCTTGAACAGGTCGCCGACCAGGCCGATGTCGGCCACCTCGAAGATGGGGGCGTCGGCGTCCTTGTTGATGGCCACGATGGTGCCGGCGTCCTTGATGCCGGTGAGGTGCTGGATGGCGCCGGAGATGCCGAAGGCCATGTACAGCTCGGGGGCGATGA
>CAZMMO010000109.1:0-6947 GCA_964567365.1 uncultured Rhodanobacteraceae bacterium
CGACGCCGGAGAGCGCCGCCCCGGGGCGCTGGTCGACCCAGAAAGCCTGGTCCTGGTACTACTCGCACCGTTGGCTGGTGGGCAGCAACTATGTGCCTTCCGATGCCATCAACCAACTGCAGATGTGGCAGGCGGCCACGTTCGATCCCAAGCGCATCGACCAGGAACTGGGCTGGGCGCAGAAACTGGGCATGAACACTATGCGGGTATTCCTGCATGACCTGCTGTGGAAGCAGGATCCGGAAGGCTTCAAGAAACGCATCCGCACCTTCCTGTCGATCGCCAGCCGCCACGGCATCAAGCCCATCTTCGTCCTGTTCGACTCGTGCTGGGACCCCGACCCGAAGCTGGGACCGCAGCATCCGCCCATTCCCGGCGTGCACAATTCCGGCTGGGTGCAGGGCCCTGGCGTGGCCATGGACGACCCGAGCCAGTACCACCGCTTCGAAGCCTACGTGAAGGATATCGTCGGCAGTTTTGCGAACGACAAACGGATCCTGGCCTGGGACGTGTGGAACGAACCGGACAATCCGGGCGGAGGCAATTACCAGGACAGGGAGCCAAAGGACAAGTTCCAGCGTGTCGCGACCCTGCTGCCCAAGGTCTTCGCGTGGGCGCGCAGCGTGCATCCCTCACAACCGTTGACCAGCGGTCTGTGGCACGGCGGCAATTGGGCCGATGCGAAAGACCTCAATGCCGTCGAGAAGGTCCAGCTTGCCAATTCGGACATCATCACCTTCCACGACTACGGCTGGCCAGAGGATTTTGCCGCCCGCGTCACCCAGCTTGAAACCTACGGGCGCCCGCTGATCTGCACCGAGTACATGGCGCGCAGTGTCGGCTCCACCATCGACGATGTGTTGCCGTTGGCGAAGAAGCTCGATGTGGGCATGGTCAACTGGGGCTTCGTCAACGGGCTCACGCAAACCAACCTGCCATGGAATTCCTGGCAGCGCCCGTACACGCAACAACCGCCCCAGGTGTGGTTCCACGACTTGCTGAAACCGGATGGAACCCCTTACCGCCAACGCGAAGCACAAATCATCCGCGCCCTCAGCAAAGCACCCCGCGGAGTCGTTCCCCCCATCGCCTTGATGCCCAAGGCGGCGGTATCGGCGCCACCAGGGAAGGCTGAAGTTGAAGCGAAAACGTCTGCAAATGCACGTCAGGAGCCGTAGAGGTCAATGCACGGCAGCAGAAACATGCGTGGGCTGCGCATAGAAACCGCAAGCCCGTAAAACAAGACATAGAGGGCCCCATGGCCCATGTACCCGATTCAGGAGGGAAGTGAAATGAACAAGCTCCAACTGCGCAGAACCCTGCTCGCCGTCATGATCGGCGCCGCCGTTTCGCCAGCATGCGTTTACGCCTCCGCCACCCGTTCTTCCGATGCTGGTGCAGCGGTGGCAGGCAATGGTGCTAGCAACAGCCAGCAGGGCCAGAATCAAGCCAGCAGCACGAACGAGGCCAACCAGGAAAACGGAAACGGCCCGCAAGAAGAGCAGAAGGCGACAGAATTGCAAGGCATAGTAGTGACCTCGCTCCGGTCCAGCCTGCAAAGCGCACAATCGATCAAGCAAAATTCACGGATGATTGTCGATTCCATCGTGGCTGAAGATATCGGCAAGCTTCCCGACAACAGCGTGGCCGACGCATTGCAGAGGGTCACTGGCGTACAGATTGCCCAGGGCTTCCAGGGAGAGACGACCTCCGTGGTGGTGCGCGGCTTGCCCAATGTGGTCACCACCCTGAACGGACGCGAGATATTCAGTGGAGTGGGCAGGGGATTTGCATTCCAGAATCTTCCGGCCACTGCTGTCAGGACGCTGAAGGTTTACAAGACCAGCAATGCCAGCCTGCTTGATGGCGGCATTGCCGGTTTGATTGACATGCGCTTGTATCGGCCGTTCGATTTCAAGGGCAGCAAGGTGGCCGGGACCCTCACCGAGACCCACAGCAAATACAGCAAGCGCTACGACCCGAACGGAAGTCTGCTGCTGAGCAACCGTTGGGACACGGGCATTGGAGAGGTCGGTGCCCTGGTCAATTTTGGATTCCTCAACAAGCACTACAACTATGATGCCGTATGGGGGGACTTTCCCAAGTTGCTGACCGATGGATCGGGCAATCCCATCAAGACTTCCTCAGGCGATCTCATCGCGGCACCGAACGGTTTCGGTGCCGATTACAACATCGGCAACCGGCGCCGCGAGGAATTCAACTATGCGCTGCAGTGGAAGCCCAACGAGCAGACCGAGTTCTATCTCGAAGGACTCTACGACTGGGATTCCGACAATTACAGCCAGCCGTTCTTCTTTTCCTTCCCGGTAGGTCTGGTTACGCCGACGAACCTTTCCGTCACGGACCATTGCTACAAGGACCAGCTGACGGGTGGTGCCTATTACGGTCAGACCATATGCGACGCGGCCAGCGGCACATGGACAGGTCAGACCTATGCGGCCACCAGCACCCAGGCGCATGACCAGTGGGGACACGACATCCAAAATGCCATCGGCGTGAAGTGGCATAGTGGCAGATGGCAGTTGCATTCCGACCTGTCATTCACCAGCACGTCCTTCCATGATCAGACGTTCATCATAGATACCTTCCTCAAGGGGCCCGTGACCACCGTGTGGAGTGGGACCGGCGGAAACCATCAGAACTGGAAACTTGCAGGTGATCCGGCCACGAATGCCGACAATTTTTATCTCAATGGCCTGTTCCAGACATGGAACACCCAGCGCGGCAAGCAGTGGGCCTGGCGTGGCGACGGAACGTTCAACATCAACGGGAACTTTTTCCAGTACCTGGATTTCGGTACCAGATATTCCGACCACAAGGCCACCTACGTTGGCAGCGTGGAGATTTCCACACCCCCGCCCGGAGGGGCGGGGACGGGCAACATAACGGCCAGTCCCAACCCGGACAATCAGGTGACGTCGCAGTTCCCGGCCAACTACTTTTGTGCCATGCCGACGACATCGGCACTCCCCACACATTGGTTGAGCGGGTGTTATGACTACCTGGTCGATAATGCGGATGCGCTTCGTGGCTATTACGGCCTGCCCGCTGGTCTTGCGCCGGAGAATCCGGGTCGCTTCTACCATATCCGGGAAAAGAAGGTCGATGCCTATCTGCAGCTTGGCTACAACAGTGAACTGTTCGGCATGCCGGTGGATGGCCTGATTGGCCTGAGAGCGGAACAGGTGCGACGTAACCTGAGTGCCTATTCCTTTAATGCCGCCACCCAGGTCTACACACCGATCTCGCCCTCGACCAAGGGGACGTCCTACCTGCCGAACTTCAGTTTCAACCTGCACATTACGGACAGGCTGCAGGCACGTGTCGATGCGGCCAAGACGATCACGTACCCCGGTTTTGGGGCATTGAATCCGTCCATATCCTTGAACCCGGGAACCATCAACCGCGCCGGTGTAGGCAACAGCGGTAATCCGGACCTGTCACCCATCAAGTCGGACAATTACGATCTTTCCATGGAGTGGTATTTCTCGCCGGTCGGCTATGTCAGCGGCGGGTTGTTCTACCGCGACATCAACGGGTACATCCAGAACTATGTCACCAACCAGGTCATCGGTGGCGAGAAATACCAGATTTCGTCACCGCAAAGTGCCGGCAGCGGGCACCTGGATGGCGCGGAGCTGGCATACCAGCAGACCTTCGATTTTCTTCCCGGCGCCTGGAATGGCCTCGGCGTGCAGCTCAATTACACGTATATCGAAGGTTCCACCCAGTCCCCACAGTACATTGGTGGCCCTTCGGTGAGTTCGCCGTTGCAGAATGTTTCCAAGAACAACTACAACGCCGTGTTGTTCTATGAAAAGTACAATATCTCCGCGCGCCTGGCCTACAACTACCGCAGCCGCTACATCGACGGGTTCAACCAGCCCACGGTGGCCGGGGTGTATGACGAGATAGAGCCGGCCAACCAGTTGGATTTCTCCATCGCGTATACCATCGGCCAGAACCTCACCGTGGTACTTTCCGCAGCCAACTTGACCGGGGCAGACCTGCATCAGTACTGGGGCGATGGCTACACCCGTCCGCGTGACATCCGTTATCAGGACAAGACCTACGCGCTGGGCCTGCGGTTCAAGCTTTGAGAAGGCGTGATGATGCGAGGCATTCGTCCGCTGGTCCTCTCGGCTTCCTTGCTTGCGAGTGTTGTCTGTGCACCGCTCGTCATGGCTGGCCCTGATACGACCCTGGATGTCCGGAGCGAAGTACTCGCTCCGGGCGTCGGCTACGTTTCCGTGGTGCGTTTGACCGACCAGCCTGATGTCGCTATGGACGGGCGGCTACTGGCCGTGTTCGAGCGCCCGCGCAAGGAAGGCATTCCCTTGTATGCGAGCAAGGACAATGGTGCCCATTGGGCGTTCCTTTCCTATGTCAGGGACCAGGAGCATCCGGACGATCCAAGCTGGCAATTGCGCTGGCAGCCCAATATCAGCGAAGTGCACCGGCGCAGTGGCGATCTGGCTCCAGGAACCTTGCTGCTGGCTGCCAATGCGACCCGGTCGGGCGAAGGCAGCCCCTCCACGGCCGAGGACCTGCAGTTGTACGTGTCCACCGATGGTGGCAGGAGTTGGCACTACCGCAGTTCCATCGTCAAGGGCGGCGGGCGACCGGAAGACAAGGACAATCGGGGAGTCTGGGAACCGTTCATCCGTATCCTCGACGATGGTCGGATGGTGGCCTGGTATTCCAGCGAGCAGCACAAGGCCCAAGGCTACAACCAGGTCATCGCGCACAAGGTTTCCCGTGATGGCGGCAAACACTGGGGGCCGGAGCATCTGGATGTGGCCATTCCCGGGGGCGTGCAGCGTCCGGGAATGGCTACGGTCACGCGTTTGCCCGACGGGCGCTATGCCATGACCTACGAGAATATCGATGGCCCGCACAACGGCCAGGTGTTCATCAAGTTCAGCCGGGACGGCCTGGATTGGGGTGATCCCTCCGACCATGGCACGCCGGTGGTGTCGGCGGGCGGTTCCTGGCCGGCAGCCTGTCCGGTAGTTCACTGGTTCCCGGTGGGAGGACCACAGGGCGTCATTGTGGTGTCCTCCGAGCGTGCCGGTGGCGGTGGCAACGAAGGCGGGCAATCGCTGTACTGGAACAATGCCCTGGGCCGAGGGGCGTGGTGGGAAGTGCCTGCGCCGGTGCATAAACGGACAGGCAATATCCACGCTGGATGGACCCAGGCCCTGATGCGGCTAGACGACGGCAAGTTCCTGCACATCACCTCTTCATCCTCCGCGACGGCACCCGAGAAACCGGGGCGGAATGTGATCCTCCACGCCACGGCCAGTCTCGACTGGCATCGGTATGAGGCGGGGGATGCCGAAAGGAGAGGGGCGGCGGTCATCAATGACGACCAGTCCTCCAATGGGCGCAAGGTCCGTTTAGGCACGACCGGCGAGGCCCGTTTGCGCTTCCCCGTCCATGTCGGTGCCAAGGGAACGTACGAGGTGCATCTGCGTTTTGCGGAAGTCGGTTTGCCGGGGCATCCGCTGCTTGGCGTCAATGGCACGGCGCCGGTTGCCGGGGTGCATGTCTCGGAAGACGGCGCAGGATGGAAGGTCGCCACATGGAAAGTGGATTTGCTTTCGGGGCTCAACATCATCGACGTCAGAAGCGCCGGGCATGTGCTCGACATCGATTATCTGCAGGTTGACGAGCAGGTCGAAAAGCGGGATTGAGCGACGCTTGGCACAAGGTGCCTTGAGGGTGGACACCGCCGGAGGTCCCTATGAAAATTTGCCTGTTCGCACGGACCGGGTACGCGGCCTCGGTTGTCCTGTTGCTGCTCGTCTGCGTTTTCCCCATGCCTGCCTGTGCCGGATCGACTGGGCCGCTCCGTTGGGGGAGTGTTGCCACCGTGAAGGCCGGTGGAGCTGGATGGGGGCGCATGACACGGCTGGGGGACGGCGACTGGTTGGCGGTATATACCGTATTCCCGGCAGATGCACCCACACGGCTGCAGGTGGCCCGCAGCAACGACAATGCACGTACCTGGTCCACCATCGCGACCGTGGCTGAGCCGGGCCGTGACCTGGATAACGGAAATCTGATCCAACTGCCCAATGGTGACGTTCTTCTTGCCTTGCGCTCTCTTGTGAAGGGGCGGTCCTATCGGTTGGTCGTGTACAGGAGCCGGGATGCCGGTGTCACATGGAACTATCTCAGCACCATAGACAGCAACGAAGATCCGGGTGGGCGTACGGACAGGGGCTTGTGGGAACCGAGCTTCAATCTGCTTGCCGATGGCACGCTTTCGGTTCTTTACGCCAACGAGAAGCATGCACCGGAGTATTCCCAGATCGTCTCGCAACGTATCTCTGTCGATGGTGGCGCTACCTGGGGCCATGAAATCTGGGCGGTGTACCAGAAGGGAGGAGGATCCGCCCGGCCCGGCATGCCGGTGATGACGTCCATGGGAAATGGAAAATACATCGTCGTGTTCGAGGTTTGCGGACAAGTCCACGATTGCGACGTGGCTTATCAGATATCCAGCGATGGCATGTCATGGCCTGGCGGCCTCGGCACGCATATCGACCATCAAAGGTGCGGTCCCTATGTACTTTCGACGACGGACGGGCGTTTGCTGGTTACATCCTGCCGGAATGAAATCTCATACAGCGACGATTATGGTTCGACCTGGTTGAAAAACGAGCCCGCTGCCTGGCCGATAGGGTTCAGGTACTCCTGGCCCGCCCTTTATCAGACCGGCAAAAATGAAATAGCCGTCATGAATGTCACTGCCGGTGGAGCCATCCAGATCAGGTTCGGTACGCTTGCACCGGCGGTAAACGCCCCCTAGGACATGTCCGCTGGCCAACTCGGCCAGCGCGGCGGAAGCCTCTGCCTGTGTAAACGCTCAGAACAACAGCGAAGCCATGCGCCGCCGGTACTGGCCCACCAGGGTCGGG
>CAZMMO010000110.1:0-6906 GCA_964567365.1 uncultured Rhodanobacteraceae bacterium
CATGTCGCCGCCGGGCATGGAGGAGATGGGCCAGCAGTTGCAGCAGATGTTCCAGAACATGGGCGGCAACAAGACCCAGCACCGCAAGCTGACCATCAAGGCCGCGCGCCCGCTGCTGATCGAGGAGGAAGCCGCCAAGCTGCTCAACGACGAGGAAGTGCGCGCGCAGGCCGTGGAAGCGGCCGAGCAGAACGGCATCGTGTTCATCGACGAAATCGACAAGGTGGCCCAGCGCTCGGACTTCGGCGGCGCCGGCGTGTCGCGCGAAGGCGTGCAACGCGACTTGTTGCCGCTGGTGGAAGGCTCGACCGTGGCCACCAAGTACGGCCCGATCAAGACCGACCACATGCTGTTCATCGCCTCGGGCGCCTTCTCCATGGCCCGCCCCTCGGACCTGATTCCGGAACTGCAGGGCCGCCTGCCGATCCGCGTGGAGCTTTCGGCGCTGTCGGTGGACGACTTCAAGCGCATCCTGCGCGAGCCGCACAACGCGCTGACCAAGCAGTACGTGGCCCTGCTGGCCACCGAAGGTGTCACGCTGGCCTTCGAGGCCTCGGGCATCGACCGCCTGGCCGAAGTGGCCTTCCAGGTCAACGAGACCACCGAAAACATCGGCGCCCGCCGCCTGCACACGGTGATGGAACGCCTGCTGGAGAACATCTCCTACGAGGCGGCGGACAAAAGCGGCGAAACCTACCAGATCGATGCCGATTACGTGGACAAGAACCTCCAGACCCTGGCCCACGACGAGGATCTGAGCCGCTACATCCTGTAGGGAACCTCAAACGCGGACAGTTGACCGCTGTTTTTTGTAGGAGCGCACCCGGGCGCGACGGCATCTGCGCTCCATTAAGCCTAAAAGCCGTCGCGCCCGGGTGCGCTCCTACAGGCGGCTGGCCGCGGCTCGGGCGCGGATCTCGGCCAGGTTCCAGTCGCGCAACAGCTCGCCGTCCTCCCACACCGTGACCATGGCGTCCTCGAAGCCGGCGGGCACCTGCACCTGGTCGCCGGCGGGCACCTCCAGGGTGCGCCAGAGGTTTTCGTCGCGGTGGCGCACCAGCGTCACCCGGCCGCGCTTGCTGCGCTTGCCCTTGTCGGTCACCGGATCCTTGTACACGTCCACCCAGCGGCCGTCGACGCGTGCGGCCGAACACTTCAGTGCGAACGCCTGGGTGTCGCGGTTGACCTTCTGCAGCAGGGCGCCGCCCATGCCGAAGGTGATGTTGTCGGTGGCATAGCCGGCGCTGGTGATGCGCTCGAGAATGGCGCGGATGGTGTCGGGGTTGACGCCGTCGCCCTGGATCAGGCGGACGTGGCGCAGCACGCGATAGCCCTTGCCGTTGAGCTCGTGGCCGAACGCCTGGTCCAGCATTTCCAGGCAGCGGTGCACCACCTCGACCGGCTCGCCCGAATCGGGCCGGATCACCACCAGCGCGCCCGAATCGATCACCTGCTGGCGCAACTGGCCGCCCCACAGGGTGCCGATGGCCCGGTAGATGTCGTAGCTGTCCGACACCACCGACAGCAGGGCGCCGGGCTTGGCGAAGTGCGCGAGCATGTTGCGGTAGGCATCGGCCTCGTGGTCGCGGCCCCAGACGGTGATGGTGCTGTGCTCGGCGGCCGGGATGGAAAAGGCCGCCATCGGCTCGTGGTAATACGCGCGCGCCAGCATCAGGGCAGCCAGGGTGTCCGTGCCCTGGAAATTGACCAGATGCGCGGCACCGCCGATGGCCGCCGACTCCAGGCTGGACACCCCGCGCGCGCCGAAGTCGTGCAGCTTGAACGGCAATTGCGTTTCCGCCTCGTCGCTGGTCCGTTCCAGGAAGCGGGCGATGGTCTGGCGCACGTGCCAGCTCAGGGTCGCCACGGTGATCGGGTACCACACCCGCAGCAGCAGGGTCTCCAGGTACGAAGGCAGCCAGAACACCGCGGGGTCGGTCGACTCGACCGTCATCAGCGCCTGGTGCGTGGGTACCACCGAACCTTCCGGCACCGCGCGGATGCGCACCGGCATGCGCCCGCCGTGCGCATCCACGATGTGGCGCCAGCCGGCTTCGTTGAACGGTTCGCCGTGGGCCGTCAGCACCTCGCGCGCTTCGGCGATGTCCTCCACGGTGACGGGCCGCGACAGGTACCGGGCCAGGATCGCCTGCAGCCCGAAGAACAAGGTGCGGTCATAGATGCCACCGCGCGATTCCAGGTAGAAAAACGTGGCGTCGGTGCCGGGCGGATACTGCAGCCAGTGGCTGGCCTTGTAGCTGTCGGTGTTGAGCAGGAGGTTGTCGAGGCACGCGGACATGGGAAATTTCACGCTCGGGGGAGGCGCCATGATCCCACACCGGGCCGGACCGGGTCGCGCAAAGCTCCCGGCCGGGTCTACTTGCCGATGCAGAAGCTGGAAAAGATCGCGCCCAGCAGGTCGTCGGGATAGAACGCCCCGGTGATTTCCCCCAGCGCCTGCTGCGCCTGGCGCAGTTCCTCGGCGGCCAGTTCGCCGGCGCGGGTCTCGCGCAGGGCTTGGTCGGCGGCATCGAGGCGCGACGCCGTGTCTTCCAGTGCCAGCACGTGCCGGCGACGGGCGCTGAAGGCGCCGCCCTGGGCCGACCCGTCGGCGCCGGCCAGGTGCTTCAGGCGCGCGCGCAGCCGGTCCATGCCGTCGCCGCGCCGCGCCGACAGCCACAGCCAAGGCACGCCTTCGCGAAGCTCTTCGCGGGCCGGACCGGGACCCAGGTCGATCTTGTTGACGACGACCAGGCGCGGCGTGGCCGCCGGCAATCCGGCCAGCAGTTCCAGGTCGGCTTCGGCATGCCCGGCCTCGGTCACCAAGAGCGCCAGGTCGGCCTGCGCCAGCCGCGCGCGGGCCCGGCGCACGCCCTCGCGCTCGATTTCGTCGCCGCTTTCGCGCAGGCCCGCGGTGTCGATCAATTCCATGCCCACGCCATCGAGATCCAGCGCTTCGCGCAACACGTCGCGCGTGGTGCCGGCGACGGCGGTGACGATGGCGCGCTCGTCGCCGGCCAGGGCATTGAGCAGGCTGGACTTGCCGACATTGGGCCGGCCCACGATGACCGCGCTCAGGCCGTCGGACAGGCGCAGGCCGCGGCGTGCCTGGACGAGCAGCGCAGCGACGTCGCGACGCAGCTCCTGCAATTGTCCATCGATGGCCGGATCGGCGAGGAAGTCGATTTCCTCTTCGGGAAAATCGATGGCGGCCTCGACGTGCACGCGCAAGGCCGTGAGCGACGCCAGCAGGGCATCCACGCGTGCGGAGAACACGCCCTGCAGGGAACGCAGGGCGGCGCGCGCGGCCTGTTCCGAACGCGCGGCGACCAGGTCGGCGACCGCCTCGGCCTGGGCCAGGTCCAGCTTGCCGTTGAGGAAGGCGCGTTCGCTGAATTCCCCGGCACGCGCCAGGCGCGCACCCAGCGCGCAGACCCGGCGCAGCACCAGGTCCAGCACCACGTTGCTGCCGTGCGTCTGCAATTCCAGCACCGCCTCGCCGGTATACGAATGCGGCGCCGGGAAATACAGCAGCAGGCCCTGGTCGATGACCTGGCCGGCGGCATCGTGCAGCTGCGTGAAATGCGCGTGCCGCGGCCGCGGTTCGCGGCCCAGCAAAGTGCGGGCGATGGCTGCCGCCGCCGGCCCGGAGACCCGCACCACGCCGACACCCGCCGCGCCCGGCGCGGTGGCGATGGCGGCGATGGTGTCCTGGTTGGCGCTCATCGGTAGCTGCCTGCCCTCCGGCGCGGCGCCGGCCAACGGCTCAGGCCTTGGCTTCCTTCTTGCGCGCCTCGGCCCGGTCCACCTGGCGGTAGACCCACCACTGGATGGCCAGCCGGCTCACGCCGCTGACGAAATAGTACAGGGCCAGGCCGGCCGGGAAGAACGCGAAGAACGCCGCGCTCACCACCGGCATGTAGCGCATCATCTTCTGCTGGCTCGAATCCATGCCCGAGGAGATCGGCATCAGCCAGCTCTGCACCAGCATCACCAGGCCGTACAGGATCGGCAGGATGAAGTACGGGTCGGCCGCCGAAAGATCGTGGATCCAGAGGATGAAAGGCGCCTGGCGCAGCTCCACGCTTTCGCGCAGCAGCTCGTACAGGCCGAAGAAGATGGGAATGGTGATCAGCACCGGCAGGCAGCCGGCCACCGGGTTGACCTTTTCCTTCTTGTACAGCTCCATCGTGGCCTGCTGCAGCTTCTGCTTGTCGTCGCCGAAGCGCTCCTTGAGGGCATCCATGCGCGGCTTGAGCCGGCGCATGTGCGCCGAGGAGCGGTATTGCAGCGCATACAGCTTGTAGCAGGCGGCATTGATCAGCAGCACCAGCAACACAATGGCCCAGCCCCAGTTGCCGGTGGCCGCCTGCAGCTTGGTCAGCACCCAGTGCAGCGGCCGCGCGACGATGGTCATCATGCCGTAGTTGAGCGCGAGGTCGAAATGCGGCGCGACCTTCTTCAGCTCGCTGGGCAGCTTGGGGCCCAGGTACAGTCGTGCCTGGCTGGTCACGGCCTGCCCGGGGGCGACGGTCATCGCCGGCCCGATGCTGCGGATCAGGTAATGGGGGCTCTTGCCCTTGTCCACGGTGGCCGTGGAGAAGACGTCCTTTTCCTTGGGCGAGGGCAGCCAGGCACCGAGGAAATAGGACTGCTCCATGGCGATCCAGCCGCCGGTCACGCTGCGGCCGACCCGGTCACCCGAGCCCAGCGGATGATCCTTGAAATCGTCGAATTTCAGCTTGTTGAACTTCTCCTCGGGCCCGTACCAGGCGGCACCGAAAAAGCTGTAGCGCGACTGGTCGGAATACTTTTCCAGAAAGTTGCTGTACTGGGGCTCGGGCGGCACCACGCGCTCGAGCTGGCGATAAGCCTGCCCGCGCCAGGGCTTGTCGCCCCGGTTGACGATCTGCTGCGTCAGGGTGACGGTGTAGCTTCCGCGGTGCAGCGTGTACCGCTTGACGACCTGCACGCCGTCGGGACCGGTCCAGGAAAGGTCGACGGTCAGCTTGTCCTGGCCAGGAGCCAGCTCGTAGTGGGTCCTGGTGGCCTGGAACAGGCTCTTGTGGGTGGGCGCCGCATCGCCGCCAATGCCGACCAGGCCGTTCTGCGCCTCGTAGAAATGGCTCGGCGTGTCGGACAGCAGTTGCACGCTCTGCGGGGAACCCAGGGACTTGGGGTACTTCAACAGGCGGGCATCCACCACGGTGCCGCCGCGCGTATCGATACTCAGGCGCAACACGTCGGTGACGACGCTGATCGTGCCGCCACGGGTACCCGTGGCCGGGCCCGGGGCGCCGCTGGGAATGGCCGCGCTGGCGGCCGGGGCCCGGCTGGTACCCGCCGGGTTCGCACCGGCACTGGTCGCCGCTTCCGGCACCGTGGCGCCGCCGCTTGCCTCCGTGGAGGCCGCCGCGGCCACGCTGGCCGTCGGGGCCGGTGCAGCCGGGGGCTGGTGATATTCGTTCATCCACGCGTTGAACAGCAGGTACGCGACGAATACCAGGGCAAGAATCAGGAACGAACGCGTTTGGTTCATGACAGCGGCAAATCCGGCAGTGAAACCGCCACCGCGAGGGTACGGGCGGCGGGGAACGGGGCAGTGCTGGGCATGCGGGCGGAAACCACCTTAGCCAGGCATGCGGAACGGGCGACAGGTCAGCGTGTCATTGTGTCGGGTGTCGCGCCCGTCTTCAATGCACGGACGCGTCCCCACAGGCGATCGATATCCGCCCTGAGCACGGCACCGGCCTGACCGGCGGCATTGCGGTGGGCGATGACCAGCACGTCGACGTTCGGCAAATCCGGCCGATGCCGGCGAAAGCTCTCGCGAATCTGCCGCTTGATGCGGTTGCGTTCCACCGCGCGCGGCGAAACCCGACGCGACACCGCCAGGCCCAGACGCGCCGTGGGCACGTGGGAGGGACCGTAACGCAACAGGAAAAACGTGCCTCGGGCGCGGCCCTCGGCACGGCGCAAGGCGGCAAAATCGGCGGCTCGCCTGAGCCGCGCCACACGCGGCAGACCGGCACCGATCATGATCGGACAATCAGGGAATCAGGCGCTTGCGCCCTTTGGCACGGCGTGCCTTGAGCACCTTGCGTCCGTCGGCGGTGGCCATGCGGGCCCGAAAGCCATGGGTACGGGCGCGCTTGAGATTGCTGGGCTGGAAGGTCCGCTTCATGGCCTCCTCCTGGGGTCTGGATTGAAAGGAAAAAGATGGGCGAGTATGCGTGCAAGCCGGCTACAAGTCAAGAAAAAGCCTCGTTTTTTCACGCATCCCGACTTTGGGAAGCCGTGGGGAAATCCGGCACCGGATTTCCCCACGGCTTCCCTTGGCGGCATCCTGCTAGACTGCCTACACTACCCACTTGCACTGTTGCCAGCCCTGTCGCCACCGCGTATCGATGCCGGGTGCGCGCACGGGATCTGGCGTTTGGAGTCGGCATCATTCATGAGCGATCTGTGGCGACGTTGCCTGGAACACCTTGAAGGCGAATGCAAAAGCGAGGACCTGCATGCCTGGCTGATGCCGCTGCAGGCGCGCGAGGACGCCGCCGGCGTGCACCTGTACGCGCCCAACGACTACATCCTGGACACGGTGCGCAGCGACTATCTGGAGCATATCCGCCAGGTGCTCGAACACCTGGCCGGACGCTCGCTCGCGGTCGGCCTGGAGGTGGGTTCGGCGCACGAGCGCGCGACCCCGGCACCACAGGCCGCGCGCGCGCCGACGCGCAACCATGCCCCCACCACGCAACACGCCCACCACCTGGACCCGCATTACACCTTCGACACCTTCATCGAAGGCAAGTCCAACCAGCTGGGCAAGGCGGCCGCCATGCAGGTGGCCCAGAATCCCGGACGCGCCTACAACCCGCTGCTGCTGTACGGCGGCACCGGCCT
>CAZMMO010000111.1:0-6894 GCA_964567365.1 uncultured Rhodanobacteraceae bacterium
ATCACCACCGGAGTTCATGCCATGGAATCGCAGATGACGACCCTCTCGGCGGGCATCCTGCTGTTTCTGGTCATGGACCCGCTGGGCAACGTTCCGCTTTTCCTGGCCCTGCTGAAGGATGTGCCGCCCAAGCGGCGCCAGTTCGTGATGATCCGCGAGCTGTTGATCGCGCTGGCGGTGCTGCTGGCCTTCCTGATCGGCGGCCAGTACCTGTTGTCGTTGCTGCAGTTGAAGCAGGAGTCGGTCAGCATCGCCGGCGGCATCGTGTTGTTCCTGATCGCCATCCGCATGGTGTTTCCGCCAGCCGACGGCGGCGGCATCTTCGGCAAGTCGGGCAGCGGCGAACCGTTCATCGTACCCCTGGCCATTCCCGGCGTGGCCGGCCCGTCGGCCATGGCCGCCTTGCTGCTGTTCACCACCGCGCAACCGGGGCGCATCGTGGCCTGGGGCGTGGCCCTGGTGCTGGCCTGGCTGGTCACCTCGGTGATCCTGCTGTGCTCGACCTACCTGTTCCGCTGGCTCGGCGAGAGCGTGCTCACGGCGCTGGAAAAGGTCATGGGGATGCTGCTGATCGCGCTCTCGGTGCAGATGTTCCTGGCCGGCATCGTGGCCTATCTGCACAACAGCGGAATGTAGGGGACCGGGTGGCTTCCGCGGCGCCGGCTGCGTGTAAGATGATCGCCGGTTGCAAGGGAACACCGTTGGCATGCTGAGCATTGAACAGGCCCTGGTCGAACGTTCGCCGTGGCTTGCGCAACATCCGCGCATCCGCCGTCCGGTCGTGGGTTTGCTCGGACGCCTCGCCGACGAGGAACGGTTCAACCGGACCCTGTCCGACCTGGGTCCGTTGCGTGGTTTCGAGTTTGTCGGACACACGCTGGAATACCTGCGCGTCACGCAGCGCGTCACCCAGCGCGAGCGCGAGCACATTCCGGCCGAGGGCCCGTTGCTGGTGGTGGCCAACCACCCTCTGGGCATGGTCGACGCCCTGGCGTTGCTGCATCTGGTCGGAGGCGTTCGCCGCGACGTGCGCGTGCTCGGCAACGACGTGCTGGACATGGTGCCGCAACTGGACGAACTGCTGCTGCCGGTGGACGTGTTCGGCGGCGGTGCGTCCTCGCGCATGCGCGCGGTGTTCCGCGCCCTGGAGCAGGGCATGGCGCTGGTGATGTTTCCGGCCGGTGAGGTCTCGCGCATGCGTCCCTCGGGCGTGCGCGACGGACGCTGGTTCGACGGCTTTGCCCGCCTGTCCCTGCGTACCGGCACGCCGGTGGTGCCGGTGCACATCCAGGCGCGCAATTCGGTGGCCTTCTACGGCATGTCGATGCTGGCCAAACCGCTGGCCACGGTCATGCTTCCGCGCGAGGCCATCGCCCGGCGCGGCACCTGTATCCGCATGCGCGTGGGCGCCATGGTCGAGGCCGACGAGATTCGCCAGCGCAGCCGTGGCTCCAGTCGCCAGGCGGCGCGCCTGATGCGCCGGCACGTGTACCGCCTGGCGCGCAACCGCGGGTTGATCTTCGGTGGCCAGGCGCCGCTGGCGCACCCGGAGCCGGTGGATGCCGTCGAGGAGGAGCTGCATCGGCGCGCCAGCCTGCTGGCCGAGGTGGCCCACGACCAGCAGGCGTGGTTGCTGCCTGGTGCCGCGGGCAGCAGCGTGATGCGCGAACTGGGGCGCCTGCGCGAGCTGACCTTCCGCCGCGTCGGCGAGGGCACCGGCATGCGTTGCGACCTCGACGACTATGACTCCTATTACGAACACCTGGTGCTGTGGGACGCTGCGGCGCGGCGCATCGTCGGTGCCTATCGGCTGGGCCATGGCGGCAACATCCTGCGGCGGCACGGCGTGCGTGGCCTGTACAGCGCCAGCCTGTTCGACTACACCGAGGCGTTGACGACCCGGCTGAGCGAGGGCATGGAACTGGGGCGCAGTTTCATCGCCCCGGCCTATTGGCGTTCGCGCGCGCTCGACCACCTGTGGCGGGGCATCGGCCTGTATCTGCAGCGGCATCCGGAAATCCGCTACCTGTTCGGGCCGGTGAGCCTGTCGGTGAGCCTGCCGCGTGAGGCGCGCGAGTGGATCGTGGCCGCGCACCAGCATTATTTCGGGGCTCCCGGCCTGGCCAGCGCCCGGCGGCCGTTCCAGGTGCCGCCCATGGTGCTCGAAGGGGTGCGTGCCGAATTGGCCGGGCTCGACCCGGTGGCCGGCCTGGGACATTTGCGCCATCACCTGGACGCGCTCGGGGTCACCCTGCCGGTGCTGTACCGCCAGTACGTCGACCTGGTCGAACCCGATGGCGTGCAGTTCCTCGATTTTGGCGAAGACCCGGAGTTTTCCGGCTGCGTCGACGGCATGGTCGTGCTGGATCTCGCCTACCTGAAGCCGGGCAAGCGGGCGCGCTACCTGGGACAGTAGGGACGGCCCGCCTGCCGGTCCGCGCCTGTAGCACACCGGGGTGGATTTGTCTCCACGAGAGTGAAAAAAGCACTGGCGAAGTGTGTTATTGCTGTTAAACTGGCATTAACGCCAGCGTAGCTACCGAGGCGGTATGCGCCGGCATATGAAAAACGGGGATATCGACCGTCAGGGTCGAGCTTGCCGGGCGTGGCGTCCGTGCGAGGTTTTGGGGTGTCTCCGCCGGATTTTTCTCCCAAACGTTGCGAGTCAAAGGCCAATGAACATGACTAACAGAATCCGCAAGGGGATACTGCCGTTTGCCATCGCCTCCTTGTTGGCGACACCCACCATCGTGATGGCGCAGAACGTCACTTCGTCGGCCGTGACCGGCGTGGTGGTCGACACCAATGGCAAGCCGGTTGCCGGCGCCACGGTCACCATCGTGAACCAGCCGTCGGGTACGACCCGGGTGGTCACCACCAATGCCAGCGGCCGATACAACGCGCAGGGCCTGCGCGTGGGCGGCCCGTACGAGATCACCGTGTCCAAGGCCGGCCTGGCCCAGGGCGAGCGCGAGGGCATCTATCTGCAGCTGGGCCAGGTCAGTGCCATCAACCTGCAGCTGGCGCCTTCGGAGCAGAACGCGCAGCAATTGGCCGGCGTGACCGTGTCGGCCAACGCGTTGAACCAGACGTTCAATCCGGACAACAAGGGCCTGTCGACCAACGTGTCCGGCCAGCAGATGGAAGCCACGCCGCAGGGCAACCGCTCCATTGCCGACATCGCGCGCCTGGATCCGCGCATCACCGTGAACCGCACCACCGGCGCCATTTCCTCCAGCGGCCTGAACAACCGCTACAACAACATCAGCGTGGACGGCGTCACCGTCGGCGATCCGTTCGGCCTGAACGCCAACGGCCTGCCGTACCAGAACTCGGCCATCTCGCCGGACACGATCGCCGAGTACAACATCTCGACCTCCAACTACGACGTCAGCTCCGACGTGGTGGGCGCCAGCATCAACGCGGTGACCAAGTCGGGCACCAACCAGTTCCATGGTTCGGTGTATTACGCCTACCACAATGCCAACAAGCTGGTGGGTGACGCCGGCTGGCTGGATTCGGATGCCCAAGGCTATCACTACAACGGCTACAGCCGTGACTGGACGGGCGGCTTCACGCTGGGCGGCCCGATCATCAAGGACAAGCTGTTCTTCTTCGTATCGGCAGAGCAGGAACAGACCGAAGACATCGGTGCCGATTCCGCCAATGGCATGGACTACAGCCTGGGCAACGGCCCGTCGACCTCCAGCAAGATCTCCCCGGGGGATTTGCAGCGCATCATCGACATCGCCAACCAGCTGGGCATGCATCCCGGGACCTTCGGCGGCAGCACCGGCGTGACGCTGAAGGACAAGCGCTACCTGGCCAAGATCGACTGGAACATCTCCAACAATCACCGCGTGAGCCTCAGCTACAACCGCACGCGCGAGAATCATCCGGTCGTGCAGGGTAATGGGTACAACAGTGTCGGCCTGAGCAGCTACAACTACGTGCAGTCGATCAAGAACGACAACATCTCGTTGCAGTTCTTCGACGACTGGAACGACAGCTTCTCCACCCAGACCAAGATTGGTTACCAGCATTTCGTGCAGGCCACCAATGCGCCGGCGCAGCAACCGCAAGTCGACGTCAACATTGCCGGTTACAAAACGCCGATCGTGCACCTGGGCGAGGACCAGTACCGTCACTACAACTCGGTGGATACCAAGAAGACCTCGTTGTTCTTTGCCGGCACGTACTATGCGGGCAACCACACGATCAAGGGTGGCATCTACTACGAGCGCAACAAGATCTACAACCTGTTCGGTCGCACCGAGTTCGGCCAGTACAGCTTTGACAGTATCGACCAGTTCGCCAGCGGCGATTACTACGTCTACAACCTGTACCAGCCCGGTGCCGGCTACGACATCAACGACGTGGCGGCCCAGTGGACCTACAGCCAGTTCAGCCCGTTCCTCCAGGACACCTGGCAGATCAATGACCAGCTGTCGGTCATGTACGGCGTGCGTGTGAACATTCCGCATGCCAACCACAAGCCGGTCTACAACGCGGCCTTCGAGCAGGCGTTCGGCTTCCCGAACAACAACTCGTTGGGCACCAAGAACAAGGTGATCGAACCGCGGTTGTCGTTCAACTACGCCTTCGATACCGAGCGCATGACGCAACTGCATGGAGGCTTCGGTCTGTTCCAGACCTTTCCGCCGGCGGTGTGGATGACCAACCCGTACCAGAACAACGGCGTCACGTTGGCGACTTACCAGTCGTATTCCTCATCCTGCGCTCCCTTCAGTTCAGACCCGCACGGGCAACAGACCTTCGAGCCGTCCGCGGGAGGTTATCCGTGCGAGAAGCCTGCGGCCGACGTCGACACGATCTCGCCCAACTTCAGGTTGCCGACGGTGTGGAAGTTCACCCTGGCCCTGGATCGCGAGTTGCCGTGGTGGGGCATGATCGGATCGATTCAGGCCCAAGAGGTCCGCTCACACGACGCGATCCTGTACCAGGCCCTGAACATCGGCACGCCCACGGGCACCTTGCCGGATGGCCGCTATACCTACTGGGAAACACCGACCAGCGGCCAGTATCTTCCCAATGGCGACAAGAACTATCCCAACCACGGCCACGACCCGGACTTCACCACGCTGTCGACGCTGCTGACCAATACCACCAGGGGCAAGTCCGACAGCTTGACGCTGTTGTTGCGCAAGCCCTTCTCGCATGACTGGTCGGCCAGTGCCTCGTTCACCCTCAGCCATGCCACGGAGGTCAATCCGGGCAACAGCTCGCAGGCATCCTCGGGGTACCAGTACGTGGCCCGCGTGAATCCGAACGAGAATGTCAACAGCATCGCCGAGCGCAACATTCCGCGCAGCGTGAAGCTGTCCTTCTCCTGGCGGCACGCGTTCTTCGGTGACTACTACACGCAGGTGTCGGCCTTCTACGTCGGTCATGACGGTTTGCCGTACACCTGGATCCTCAACGGCGACGTCAATGGCGACGGTGTCAACTACGAGGACCCGGCCTACATCCCGACCATGAACGACTCGAAGGTGGCTTTTACCGATGCCGACGGGAATCCGGCCAGTTCGGCGCTGGTCCAGCAGTTTCAGGATTACGTGAAAAGCAACGACTACCTGAACTCGCACCGTGGCCAGATCGCCAAGGTCAACAGCGCCCATGCGCCGTGGGTCAGCCAGCTCGACCTGAGTTTCGTGCAGCAGGTTCCGGGGTTCTTCAAGGGAAGCAAGGGCGAGATCCGCCTGGATATCTACAACTTCCTCAATCTCCTGAACAAGGACTGGGGTCATGTCCGTTACCTGCAGTACGACACCCGTGCCCTGGCCGACTACGACGGCCTGAATGCCCAGGGGCAGTACGTCTACGCATTGCATACGGACAAGAAAGGCAACTTTGCGCCCGCCGACGAGTACCTGGTGGAAGACGCGGGCTACAACCCGGTCCACGTGATCTCGCGCTGGTCGGCCATGTTGACCTTGCGTTACACCTTCTGACCGGGTTCCGCAGGGAATTTGCCACCGGCGCCCGGGTACTGCGGGCGCCGGTTTTTTGTGTGCGGCCACCGGCCCGGGCAGTGCTAAGCTGATCGCTTGCCTGGCTTCCTTGTTGGCATGGAGAATCCTTTCATCATGAATGTCGTATCCCGTCCCCTTGCCGCGCGCGCGCGCGCCGTCAGCACCCGTATCTCGCCTGCCGGCGGCAGCCTGGACGTGCTCTCGCGCGACGAGGTCACGCGCCTGCGCGACGCCAGCGACTCGGGTCTGCACAGTCTGTTGCGCCGCTGCGCCTTGGCGGTGCTCACCTCCGGCAACCTGAGCGACGATCCGCGCGGCGTGCTGGGCGAATATCCCGATTTCGACATCCAGGTGCAGCAGCAGGACCGCGGCATCAAGATCGAGTTGAGCAACGCTCCCACACAGGCCTTCGTCGACGGCAAGATCATCCGCGGTATCAACGAGCTGCTGATGGCGGTGGTGCGCGACATCGTCTACGTGGCCACCACGCTCGAGCGCGGCGGTTTCACGCTGGACGATTCCTCGGGCCTGACCCACGCCGTGTTCGAGATCCTGCGCAATGCGCGCATCCTGGTGCCGCACGTGGACCCTTGCCTGGTCGTGTGCTGGGGCGGCCATTCCATTTCGCGCGGCGAGTACGACTACACCAAGGACGTGGGTTATCACCTCGGCCTGCGCATGCTCGACATCTGCACCGGGTGCGGCCCGGGCGCCATGAAGGGGCCGATGAAGGGCGCCAACGTGGCTCATGCCAAGCAGCGGCGACGCCACAACCGCTACATCGGCATCACCGAGCCGGGCATCATCGCCGCCGAGTCGCCCAACCCGATCGTCAACCACCTGGTCATCATGCCGGACATCGAGAAGCGCCTCGAGGCCTTCCTGCGCACCGGCCACGGCA
>CAZMMO010000112.1:0-6793 GCA_964567365.1 uncultured Rhodanobacteraceae bacterium
AATGAAAACCGTCAATGTCCGCCTGTGGCCCGGGCGCGGTACAGCACCACGCCATGCGCCGGCACGGTGGCGCCGATGACGTCGCGCACTCTGGTGGTCGCATGCGTCCACAGGTTGTCCAGGGAGTAGCCGCTCTTGCTGCCGGGCAAGCCGATCAGGCTCGCGTCGATAGACATTTTGGCCGCGCTCTCACCCGTGTTGAACAGGCCGACCACGACGCTTCCGTCAGACTCCGTTTTCGCGAATACCAGGTGATGCCAATCGGGGTGCCGGTCGTTGGGATCGATGATGCGTGCGGCCGCGATGCCATCCTGGTCGACCGCGATGACCGCCGGGTTCGCGAGCAGCGCCACGTCGCCTGCATCGAGACGGGTAAGGTCCGTGCCCAGAATGAGCGGCGCTGCTTCAAGCGCCCACAGGCTCAGTTGCGTCTTGCGTTCGATGGGGGTGAGCCCGGTGTCGCTGCCGTTCCCGATCTCGATGGAATCGAGGTCATTGTAGCCACCCGGAACCACGTATTGCTGCCATACGCTGGCGTACCGGAAGCGCTGCACCAGATTCTCCCAGTTGGTCAGCGGAAAACTGGTGCCGCTTTTCTCGTTGCAGCTGTAGCACTCGATGTCCGGCGTGACCACCCATTGGCCGGCGTACTTCTGCAATACGGGCGCGAGGGTGGAAGTGAAGCTGCCCTGGGTGACGTCGAGCACCATCGGACGGCCGCTGTGCGCGATGGCCTTCGACCAGGCCTCGATCTCGTCGGCATCGCTGCTGGCAATGCCGTCCAGCTTGATGAAATCGACGCCCCAGCCCGCGAACATCCGGGCCCACGAGTCGATGTACGCCTGCGCACCCGGCTTGCTGAAGTCGATGCCGACCATGCCCTTGCAGTTGTAGTTGAGCTCGCTGACGGAGGGCTCCGCGATATCGTCCGCCGTGTAGTTCGTGCCCTCGATGGGAGTGTTTTTCGCGACGGCCTGCTTCGAAATCCCCGGCGTGACGTAAATGCCGAACTTCAGTCCCAGGCCATGGACATAACGCGCCACGGCCTCCATGCCATTGACGCCGCCCTGGCCCGGAAACCTCGACGTATCCGTCACCCAGCGCCCGTAGCCGTCCACGTCCGGACCGGTGGGAGCGGCGCCTTCGGCCGGCTTGTTGCACACGTACCAGAAATCGTCGACGTTGACGTACTGGTACCCCGCCTTGGCCAGGCCCGAGCTCACCAGGGCCCTGGCCTGCGCCTCGATCGACTTCGCCGTGGGGTCCATGCGGATGTAACTCCAGCTGCTCCAGCCCAGCACCGGCTTGGCCTGCTTCGACATCGCATGGCTCGCGGGCTGCGCGCAAGCGCCCGCGCTCAGGAAAGCCAGGACCGGAATGGCCAGGGCCAGCAGAAGGAATCGCCTGGCAGTCGTCGCCATGTCGTCCGTCTCCGAAATCATGTGGTTGATCATCTGGGTCTGCCCTCGATCATGTCATGCAACGGTGGAAGTATCGGCACGCAAAGGAACCGGAACCCGGCAGGTTCACCATGAACCGCGAACACCGAGCATGAAGGTGCGCCCGTCGGTCTCCACGTAGTTCATCATGTTCTTGTAGATCTGGTATCTGGCAATCCTCTCGCCATTGAGATTGGTACCGTCGAAGAAGACCGACAGATGGGGAGTCATCTTGTAGGACGCGCTGAAATCGAGCTGCCCGTAGGACTTCGTGGTACCCGGATACCCTTCGTCATTCGCCAGGGTGGACAGGTAGTGCGCCCGCCAATTCCAGGCCAGCCGGGCCTGCAGACCGAACCGCTGGTAGTAAAGGCTGGCGTTGTAGGAATTGCCCATTCCCGGAATCGCGAATTTCCCGGTGGCGGCGATGATTTCCGGGCTGATGGTCGCGTTGCTCGATGCGTACGTGTAGTTCGTGGCGACACCGAAGCCATCCAGGAACGATCCGGTCTTCTGGATCTGGTAATTGAACGTGAATTCGGCACCCTTCACCTTGGCCGAATTCAGGTTCACCGGACGCGTGACATGGAACGGGAAGCCGAGTATGTCCTCGATGGTCGTGATGGTCGTGGTGAAATTGCTGACCTTCTTGTGGAACAGGTCCAGGGAAATGTAGCTGGCCTTGTCGATATACCACTCCAGCCCGGCATCGTAATTGAGGGAGGTATATGGCTTGATGTTGACGTTGCCCGTGGAAAGCTGCAGCACGGGCGGCGCGAAGCTCCAGTCCTGGGCCAGCGCCAGGGTGCCCAGGTCGGGCCGCGTGAGGGTCTTGGAGAACGCGAAACGGAACAGGAGATCGTTGGTCAGGTTCAACTTGAAGTTGAGCGATGGCAGCCACTTGTGATAGTTGCCGGTCTGTGACACGACCGCGGGCGTGCCGAACGTGCTCACCACGACGGTCGGATCGAGGGGGTTGCTTTCCAGGGCAACGAGCGGAGCGATGAATCCGGACGACGAGGTCACGGTCCGGGTGTAACGCAGTCCCAGGTTCAGCTTCCAGGGCATTGCGACCGTCGTGCTGCCAAGGTTCAACATGGCATACGCGGCCCGCACGTGCTCGCCGATGTCGCTCATGGTCTGGGGGTTGGGATGGGCGGCAAAGCCGCCGCCATTGGCATCCAGTTGCGCCTTGAACGCCGCCGGATCGGGCAACTGCCCGTACGCCGCCGGGCTCGCGTAATACTGCAGGGCCTTGTCGACATCATAGACGACCCACGACGTCGGCCCGCCGGGAGAAGCATGGTCCGCAATGGAGCCGAAGTTCTTGGCCTGGGCATCCACGGCGCTGGCCGGTACGTAGGCGACATAGCCGTTGTATTCCACCGCGCCGAAGCCGTTGCCCACGCTGCCCGGCATTTGCCAGCGGTTCTCGCGCTTCATGCGATTGGACGCCATGACGCCGAGCTTGAGGTTCTGCATGACCGCGCTGTCGAAATAGGTCGTCAGGTGCAGTTTGAGCGTGGACAGGCTGTCGCTGACGTTGCCGTTTCCGGCCGCTTCCGCCGCCACGCCGAAATAGTGCGCGTGCAGGGCATTCACGTCGGTCGTTGGCATCAAGCCGCTGTAGCTCGGCATCTTGCCGGGACCGTTGTTGGTGAAAACGGGGGTGACGCCGGAATTGCGCGTGCCGATCACCATGAAATACCCGTTGCCGTCGGGCTTGTCCCACGCCTTGGAAACGGAGGCGTCCAGGCCAAGCTGCGTGGAGGGCGTGACATCCCACGTCAGGCGCACGCCCGTCTGTTCGTTGTAGCTGTTCACGGGCGCCGAAATTTCGATGTAGTCGTTGGACATCTCGCCATCGTTGCGACGCACGGCCCGCAAGGCCGTGCCGTGCTCGTCCACTTCGATGGACTGGAAATCATCCGGCTCGGTATACAGCCCCAGGGCGTCTTCCCGCCCGTTCTGGCGGAAGTTGGTTATCAGCGTATTGAAGTCGACCGACAGCGTGGAGGTCGGATGCCAGGACAAGGCGGCACTGACGGACTTGCGCATGATGTGCTGCGGCCAGTAGTCGTACTGGACGCTCTGCGGAAGGGAGACATTGGTGAGGTCGGGATTGATCTGCGACAGATCCAGCCCCATCGCCCAGCCGTCGGTCTCCACCGCCTGCATGAGGTTGTTGCGCTTGTAATACAGGCCCGACAGCAGCCAGCCGAAGCTGTGGTCGCTGTTGTTGTCGCCGATCATGAAGTCGAGTTTCGGCGTCACCTTGTTGCTGTAGCCCGACCCCGATCCAACGGGCTTGTCATATACGCCGGCGGCGCTGAAGGCCGCGTGGAAACCGTCGAAATCGTCCGGTGTCGCCGTGATGATGTCGACAGTGCCGCCGATGCCTCCGGCAGGCAGGCTCGCAAGCCCCGTCTTGTGTACCACCGCCTTCTGGATGAGTTCCGCCGGCAGCACGTCGAATCCGAACGCGCGATCCGGCGACGCGGTCGCCATGGTCCGCCCGTTGACCAGCACGTTGACGAATGTCGGCCCGAATCCGCGCACGGTGATCTGGTTTGCCTCGCCGCCGCTGCGGTCCACCGACACGCCGGGCACCCGCTGCAGCGCATCGGCCACGTTGTTGTCGGGGAACTTGCCCGCCTCCTCGGCCGACACGGAGTCGACGATGCCGATCGCGTCACGCTTGGTGGCCGCCGCCTGCTCCAGGGACCGCAACTGGCCGGTCACGACGACCGTACCCAGATTGGTGGGAGTGCCGGCCTGCCCGGTGTTGCTCTGTAGATCGTTGTTGCCTTGCTGCCCATCCTGCTGGCTGGCCTCGCCGTTCACGACGCTGGCGGCCGATGCCGGCGCGTCCTGCGGCGCCGCCTGCGCATAGCCGGCCCATCCGAAGCCGCCACCCAACAACGCCACACTGATGGCAAGCGTCAAAGCGTTTCTGCGTGATGCCAGAGCTTTCATGATGAATCCACCTCTCCCCTATCAAGTAATCGATCATTTACGCCGTCTGTCGACGGCGCCGGATTGCGGGTTGCCACAGGGCCGTGCGCAAGACATGAATACGGCCCGGGACCCGCCGCATGCGGGCGCCGTTCCGTGCGCTGCGCCGGGCGCAGGCAAACGCGGAGAATGTTTGACAACATGGTCCATACGAGCAAATATAACGAATATCGAAAGTATACGCAACTAATAACTTCGTACTACGCAAGCTAACCGAAAGTATCCAATGATGCAAATTCCTTCGTTTGCACCACTAGTGCCCGGCGGGTCGCCCTTTCGATTCCGCAGTCGGGTACGGTCGTGTCACCGGTCGAACGGATGCGGACGGAGCAATGGTTCACTGGAGTGGAGAACACGATGTTTCTAGGTATCGACGGCGGCGGGACGAAGACGGCCTACTGCCTGCTGCAGGCGGACGGCCGCATCCTCGCCGAGCGGGAGGGCGCCAGTTGTTATTACCTGTCGATCGGCTTCGACGCCGCCGAACAGGTATTGCGCGACGGCGTGCACGAAATTTGCCGCATGGCCGGCATCGAGACCGCGGATATCGAACACGCCTTTTTCGGCCTGCCGGCGTTCGGCGAGCTTTCGAGCGCGCTGGACCGGCTGCACGCGATCCCCGCCGCGGCCCTGGGTCACGACCGCTATCACGTCGACAACGACATGGTCTGCGGGTGGGCCGGTTCACTGGGCGCCTCGGACGGCATCAACGTGATCGCCGGTACCGGATCCATGACGTACGGAGAGCGCCAGGGAAAAGGCATGCGCTGCGGGGGATGGGGCGAGGTGTTCGGTGACGAGGGTTCCGGATACTGGATCGGCATCGCGGGACTGAACGCCTTCTCGCGCATGAGCGACGGGCGCCTCGCGCGCGGCCCGTTGTATGCACGATTGAAGGATCGCCTGGACCTGCGCGACGACCTCGACGTCGTCGACATCGTGCTCAACCGCTGGGACAAGGACCGGCGTCGCATCGCCGACCTGGCCCCCGTGGTCATCGACGCCGCGACCGCGGGCGGGCACGAGGCGGCGCGCATCATCGAACAGGCCGTGGACGCACTCGCCGAACTGGTGGTGACCACCGCACACGGCCTGGGTTTCGCGCCGCACGAGACAATCCCCGTGTCGTACTCCGGCGGCCTCTTCCAGGCCGCCGCCTTCACTTCGGGACTGGCGGCGCGCCTGCGGCACGATGGGCGCGGTTTCGACCTGCGCAAGCCATTGTATTCCCCCGCCGTCGGCGGTGCGCTCTACGCCGCCCGGCTGGCCGGCCATCCCATCCACAGGATCCGCAACTGATGACATTCGACAAAGGCACCATGCGCAATCGCAGCTGGATCGTCTACACGGGATTGCTGGTTTTGTTCTGGGGCGTCTGGGGCGCCCTGTCGAACCTGCCGACCCGCCTGTACGGCTACCCCGACCAGATGATCTACATCATCTGGTCGGTCACCATGCTGATTCCCGCCTGCTTCGCGCTGCGACGCGAGCGCTTCCAGCCGACGCCGCGCGGGGCGATGTACGGCCTGGCCATCGGCCTGACCGGCGCGGGTGGCCAATTGGCATTGTTCCACGCATTGACCATCGGGCCGGCGTACCTGATCTTTCCCATCATCTCGATCTCGCCGGTGATCACGGTGCTGATGGCCTTCGTCATCCTGCGCGAGAAGAGCTCGCGCATCGGCGTGCTGGGCGTGGTCCTGGCGCTCATCGCCATCCTGATGTTTTCGTTGCCCAGCCAACCGACCGGCGGGGCCGCCTACGGAACCTGGGTCTGGTTCTCCATTTTCGTCTGCCTGTGCTGGGGCGTGCAGGCCTTCCTGATGAAACGGGCGGCGCTGGCGGGCGTCAACGACAGCACCACCTTTGCCTGGATGACGGTCAGCGGCCTGCTGCTGATTCCGGTGGCGCTGGGGATGATGACCCAGCCCGCGACCGGCTACCCGTGGCAGGCGCCCGCGATCACGGCCGGCATCCAGGCGCTCAATGCCATCGGCGCCCTGTTCCTGGTCATGGCCCTGAGCCGCGGCAAGGCCATCATCGTGGCGCCCTGCACCAACGCGCTGGCGCCGGTCCTGACGATCGTGCTGTCGCTGCTCATCGCGGCCACCGTGCCCTCGTGGTACAGCGCGGTCGGCATGCTGCTGGCCCTGGGCGGATCGACCCTGATGGTGTACAGCGAGGAGCGGCAGGGAGCGCCGGCACCACGTACTTCCGCCTGACGGGGATCTGCAGACGACGGATCGCTTTCTGTAGGAGCGCACCCGGGCGCGACCGGCTCAAAACCCATTGAACGCTGATGCCGTCGCGCCCGGGTGCGCTCCTACATGTGGCGGGGG
>CAZMMO010000113.1:0-6780 GCA_964567365.1 uncultured Rhodanobacteraceae bacterium
TCGCCGGAATGACGGGACTTGTGGGTTACGTTTTTCTCGGGGCTCGGGGCTCGGGGCTCGGGGCTCGGGACCCGGGACTCGGGACTCGGGACTCGGGACTCGGGACTCGGGTCCCGGGTCCCGAGCGAATCCCGAACACTCAGAAATTATTGCCAAACGTAAACTGGAAGCGCTCCTCGAAATGGCGGTCGCCGGGTTGCTCGCGCAGCGGCACGGCGTAGCTGATCACCAGCGGGCCGATGGGCGCCTGCCACTGCAGGGACAGGCCGACCGAGGCGCGCAGCTTGCTGGCGTCGAAGCTGGCGTAGTCCCGGTACACGTTGCCGACGTCGGTGAACACGGCCACGCGCGCGGTGTTGACGTCTTTCAGGAACGGCAGCGGCAGGAACACCTGCGCCGTGCCCAGCAGCTTGAAGGCGCCGCCCACGGGGGTGGGATAGTAGTAGTAGCCGGTCTGTTCCCGGGGCCCGAGGGTGTTGTCCTGGAAGCCACGCACGTCGTGCACGCCGCCGGAGAAGTAGTTCTGCCAGAACGGGAAGCCGACCTTCTCGCCGGCCTTGAAGTCGCCGAAGGTGCGGCCGTAGGTCTCGTCGCCGTAGGTGCTGCCGTAGCCCACTTCGCCGTCCAGATAGAGCACGAAGCCGGCGCCGACGGGCCAGTAATGGTTGCCGCGGTAGTAGGCCTTCCAGTACTGCACGGTGGAACCGGGCAGGGCCACGTTCACGCTCAGCGACTGGATGCCGCCGCGTGTGGGGGCCCAGTAGGCGTTGCGGGTCTCGTGGGTGTAGGAGGTGTTGAGGGTCCAGCTGTGCGCCGTCTTGTAGCCCAGTGCGTTCTGGTAGTCGACGTAGGAATCGGGGCTGAAGCCGGGGAACAGGTTGACGCGGTTGCTTTCCACGCCCAGGCCGGCGGTCAGGCGGTCGGTTTCGCTGAGCGGGAAGCCGAAGAACATGGAAAACGAGCGCGTGCTGTTCTCGTAGTTGGCGTAGTTGGTGTTGCCGAAATCGGTCTTGCTGTAGGTGAGGTTGTAGCCGACGCTGACGCCGGTGTCGGTGATGTAGGGATTGACGTAGCGCAGGCTCAGGGTCTTGTAGTAGCGGCTGGTCTGCACGCCGACGGAGAACTTGTCGCCGGTGCCGAGGAAGTTGTTCTGCGACACGGAGGCGGACAGGATGGTGCCCGCGTACTGCGAGTAACCGACGCCGAACTGCAGGCTGCCGGCGCTCTGTTCGGTGACGGTGACGGTGAGGTCGACCTTGTCGTCGGTGCCGGGCACGCGCTTGTGCTCGATCTTGACGTCCTTGAAGTAGCCCAGCTGCTTCAGGCGCGTCTTGGAGCGGTCGATGGCGGCCTGGGAGTACCAGGATCCTTCCAGCTGGCGCATTTCGCGGCGCAACACCTCGTCCTCGGTGCGCGTGTTGCCCTTGAACGTGATGCGGCGCACGTACACGCGCTGTCCCGGTTTCACGTAGAAGGTCAGGTCGACGGTGTGGTCCTTCTTGTCCAGCTTGGGAATCGGGGTGACCTTGGCGAAGGCGTAGCCGATGTTGGACAGGACGGCCTTGATGGCCTTGGCGCTGTTCTGGATCCGCGCGCGGTTGAAGGTGTCGCCCTTGCGGATGAACACGAACTGCCGCATGGTCTTTTCCGGCAGGATCAGCTTGCCCAGCAGGTGGACGTCGGAAATCTTGTAGATGTCGCCCTGCTTGATGCTGGCGGTGATGTACATGTCGCGCTTGTTGGGGCTGATGGCGACCTGCGTGGAGGTGACGGCGAAGTCGGCGTAGCCGCGGTCCATGTAGTACGAGCCCAGTTTTTCCAGGTCGCCGGAGACCTTCTCGCGCGAGTACTGGTCGTCCTTGGTGTACCACGACAGCCAGTTGCCGGTGTCCGACTCGAAGTTCTTGCGGATCTGCTTGTCGGTGAACACCGTGTTGCCGATGATGTTGATTTCCTTGATGCGCGCGGCCTTGCCTTCGCGGATCTCGATGTCGATGTCCACGCGGTTGTGGGCCAGGTGGGTCACGTGCGGGTCGATCGACACGTTGTACTTGCCGCGGTTGTAGTACTGGTGGATCAGTTCCTTGCGCACCTGCTGCAGGGCCAGCGGATCGAAGGTGGAACCCTCGGTCAGGCCAATGGATTTCAGGCCCTTCTTGAGGTCGTCGGTCTTGATCGCCTTGTTGCCGCGGATGTTCAGCTTGGCGATGGACGGGCGCTCGGTGACCTTGACGACGAGGATGTCGCCCTGGTGCTCCAGTTCGACGTCGCTGAAGAAGCCGGTCTGGTAGAGCGCGCGGATGGCCCGCTGGGCGCTGGCCGTGGTGAGCGTGTCGCCCTTTTCGATGGGCAGGTAGCTGAACACGGTACCGGCGGCGATGCGATGCAGCCCCTCCACGCGGATGTCGGACACCACGAACGGAGCGGTGGCGGCCAGGGCATTGGCGCTGAGGACAGATAGCAGGATCAGGGCGGCGACACGCTTCATCGTCGATTCCAGTGGCTGAAACATGAAGCCATGGCCGTCGGCCATGGCACAAGGGTGGCGCGGCTCACGAAATCAGCCGCAGGATGTCGTTGTAGAACGCCAGCCCGACCAGGGCGACGATCAGTGTCATACCGACGAATTGGCCGACCATCATGGTGCGTTCGCTGACGGGATGGCCCTTGACCAGCTCGATAAGGTAATACAGCAGGTGTCCGCCGTCCAAGATCGGAATCGGCAGCAGGTTGAGGACGGCCAGGGACAGCGAGATCAGGCCGAGGAAGGAAAGGAACCAGGCAAAACCCATTTGTGCCGAGGTGTTGGCCACCCGGGCAATGGTGATCACGCCCGACAGGTTGCGCGTGGAGGCGTGCCCGGTCAGCATCTTGCCGATCAGCTCGAAGGTGGTGGCCGTCTTGTCCCAGGTATTGGCCAATGCCTTGCCCATGGCCGCGACCGGCCCGTAGCGGACCATGGCGGTTTTCGGCTGCGGCGGGGCTACGCCGATGATCCAGCGCGCGCCGCCGCCGTCGCCGGGGTCGGTCCATGCCGGCTGGATCGGGACGGTCAGGCTGCGGCCGTCGCGCAGGATGTGGAACGTCAGCGGGGTGTCCGCCTTGGCCAGGGCCTTGATGTCGGCCCCGATCTGGCTGAAGTGGTGGATCGCCTTGCCGCCGATGGCCACGATGCGGTCGCCCTCGCGCAGCCCGGCTGCGGCGGCAGGCGAGCCGGGCTCGACGTGGGCGGCCACCGGCGGCAGGGCCTGCGCCTTCAGACCAATCCGGCCGAAGGCCTTGTTGAAGTCGACATCCGTCGGCAACTCCTGCAGCGGCAGTTGCAGGATGGCCTGCGAACCGTCGGCACGGCGCACCTGCACCGGCACCGGGCGATGGGCGAGCATTTCGCCGCTCAGGCCATCAAGCACGCCGTCCCACGTGCCGACCTGGCGACCGCCGATGGACTCGATGGTGTCGCCGGACCGGAATCCGGCCTGGGCCGCCAGGCTCTGGGCGGGAGGGGCGGCCACCACCGGCACCATGCCGGGGCGTCCGACCATGAACATCACCCAGAACGCCACCACGGCGAAAATCAGGTTGAACGCGGGGCCGGCGGCCACGATGGCGATGCGCTGCCATATCGGCTTGCCGGTGAATTCCACGCCGCGCTGGTCCGCCGGTACCTCGCCCTCGCGGGCGTCGAGCATCTTCACGTAGCCGCCCAGCGGGATGGCGGCAATGCGGTACTCGGTGCCGTCACGGGCGGTGCGGCTCCACAGGGCGCGCCCGAAGCCGACGGAAAAACGCAGTACTTTCACGCCGCAGCGGCGCGCTACCCAGAAGTGGCCAAACTCGTGGAACGTGACGAGTATGCCAAGGGTGACGACCAGCCACCAGACGGAACCCAGGAATGTAAGCATGGAAACGGACGCGAGCCTCAGTTGTACCGCTGCATGATACGTTGTGCCGCCCGACGGGCGCCAACAACACGTGAACGGCGACGGCGACCCCTCTATCGACCACGGAGCGGGATGTCAGTTCCTGACGGATTTCCGCGATGGTCCCGGAGACCGCGGTGGCCCGGTCGGCCGGCGCCGGGCGGCGGGAGATGCGAACGGCGCGGCTCCGCCGGCCTCATGGTCCCCATACCATCAGGCCCACGACGAACACCGGCATGGCGGCGAATACACTGTCCATGCGGTCCAGCAGGCCGCCGTGGCCCGGCAGCAGGCCGCCGGAGTCCTTGATTTCGGCATGGCGCTTCATGAGGCTTTCGAACAAGTCGCCGACGATGGATGCGGCCACCGTGATCGCGCCCAGGACGGCCAGTCCCGCCAGCGTGCCACCGCGCATGCCCAGCAGCCAGCCGCCGACGGCGGCGACCAGCATGCCGGCGATCAGCGCGCCCCAGGCTCCGGCGCGCGTCTTGCCGGGGCTGATGCGCGGCGCCAGCTTGCGACGGCCGAAGGCGCGGCCGCTGAAATAGGCGCCGATGTCGGCGGCCCACACCACGCACAGGGCAAGCAGGGTCCACCAGCGACCGTGGAACGGGTGGCCGTGGATCCATACCAGGGCCACCCAGGCGGGTATCAGGATGCCCAGGCTGGCCAACAGCTTCACGCCGGCGTTTTCGCGCGTCGGCGACGCCGCGAAGGAGCCGTGGCGCAGCCACCACAGGCTGACTCCCCACCAGGCGATGCCGGCCAGCATGACGGCCGGCCACAGCCAGTGCGTGGCCTGCAGCCACCACAGCAGGGCCATGACGACCGCCGTGACGACCAGCAGGGCCGCGCGCGCGAGACGGGTGCGCAGGCCGCACAGGCAGGTCCATTCCCATTGCGCGCCCAGGAACACGGCGGCGACGATCAGGGCGAACAGCCAGTCGGGCGGCAGCAGGACGATGGCTACGGCCAGCGGCGTCAGTATCAGGGCGGTCAGGATGCGCTGGAGCAGCATGCGGGGTTCCGGGTCAGTGCGTGGAGCCGGCGGCCACGACCTGCGAGCCGGTGCGGCCGAAGCGGCGCTGGCGGCTGGCGTAGTCGGCGACGGCACGTGCCAGGCAATCCTGGTCGACGTCCGGCCACAGGGTATCGGTGAAATACAGCTCCGTATAGGCCAGTTGCCAGAGCAGGAAATTGCTGATGCGGCAGTCGCCGCCGGTCCGGATCAGCAGGTCCGGCGGAGGCTGGTCGGACAGGCACATGCAGGCGGCCAGGCGCGATTCGTCGATGTCCTGCGGGGCCAGCTCGCCGCGCGTGGCGGCATCGGCCAGCTTGCGCGCCGCCTGCGTGATGTCCCAGCGTCCCCCGTAATTGACCGCCACGTTGAGGGCCAGGGCGGTGTTGTGACGGGTCTTGTCCATGGCTCCGCGCATGCGTTCGCGCAGCGAAGGGTCGAAGGCCGACAGCTCGCCGATGAAGCGGATGCGCACGTGCTGCTTGTGCAGCTCGGCGGTTTCCTTGTCGAGGGCCTTCAGGAACAACTGCATCAGCGCCTTGACCTCGGTTTCCGGACGATGCCAGTTCTCGCTGGAAAAGGCGAACAGGGTCAAGGTGCCGATCTTGTTGCGCAGGCAGTATTCCACGGCGTTGCGCACGGCCTTCTGGCCGGAACTGTGCCCGAAGCTGCGCGGACGGTGCCGGCGCTCGGCCCAGCGCCCGTTGCCGTCCATGACAATGGCGATGTGTCGCGGTGTGCGCGCGGGGTCGTCTGCGGAGGACATGGCGGCGTGGACGGCCCGGTTCAAATGGCCATCAACTCGTCTTCCTTGGCCTTGACCACCGCATCGACCTTGCGGACGAAGCCGTCGGTGATCTTCTGCACCTCGTCCTCGCCGCGCCGCTCGTCGTCCTCGGTGATCTCCTTTTCCTTGAGCAGGTCCTTGATGTGCTGCAGCGCGTCGCGGCGGATGTTGCGGATGGCGATCTTGGCGTTCTCGCCCTCGTGCGACACGTGCTTGGCCAGCTCCCGGCGGCGCTCCTCGGTGAGCGCGGGCAGGTTGAGACGGATGACCATGCCGGCGGTGGTGGGCGTGATGCCGATGTCCGAGGCCAACAGGGCCTTCTCGACCGCGGCCACCATGGTCTTTTCCCAGGGGGTGATGGTCAGGGTGCGCGCGTCGGTCACGGTCACGCTGGCCACCTGGCTCAACGGCGTGTCGGTGCCGTAATAGGACACCTTGATGCCTTCGACCAGCGCCGTGCTGGCGCGACCGGTGCGCAACCGGCGCAGCTCGTTCTCGAGCGCGTCGATGCTCTTGCCCATGCGGGTTTCGGCGTCCGTCTTGATTTCATCGAGCATGGGGGGCTCCGCAAGCGTGTGTGATCCGTTCGAGTATAGCAAGTGGCCTTCCGGTCCCGCCCGTGCCGGGGCGGGGGGGTCAGGACACCAGGGTTCCGACCGCCTCGCCGCGCATGATGCGTATCAGGTTGCCCGGGCGGGTCATGTCGTAGATGCGCAGCGGCATGCCGTGGTCGCGGCACAGCGCGATCGCGGCGGTATCCATGACCGCCAGCTTGTCCTCGATGACCTTGTCGTAGCTGAGCGTGTCGTAGCGCCTGGCGTTGGCATCGCGCTCGGGGTCGGCATTGTAGACGCCGTCCACCTTGGTGGCCTTGAGCAGCAGGTCGGCGTCGATTTCGACCGCGCGCAGGGCGGCGGCCGAGTCGGTGGTGAAGAACGGGTTGCCGATGCCAGCCGCGAACAGGGCGATGCGGCCCTTTTCGAGGTGGCGCAGGGCGCGCCGGCGGATGAAGTCCTCGGCCACGTCGTGGATGGGAATGGCGCTCATCACGCGCG
>CAZMMO010000114.1:0-6755 GCA_964567365.1 uncultured Rhodanobacteraceae bacterium
CTACAATCGCGTGGTTGGGGATCACGGGTTGTTTAGGATCGAGGCCCGTTGAGGGTTGATGCTGTCGCGCCCGGGTGCGCTCCTACAGTCGCGTGATTGGGGATCACGGGTTGTTCAGGATCAAGGCCCGTTGAGGGCTGATGCTGTCGCGCCCGGGTGCGCTCCTACAATCGCGTGATTGGGGATCACGGGTTGTTCGGGATCGAGGTTCGTTGAGCGCTGATGCTGTCGCGCCCAGGTGCGCTCCTACAATCGCGTGGTTGGGGGATTACGGGTTGTTCGGGATCGAGGTTCGTTGAGCGCTGATGCTGTCGCGCCCGGGTGCGCTCCTACAATCGCGGGGTTGGGGATTACGGGTTGTATTACTGCCGCGAGGTTTGGGTGTCGGTGGCTGGGCGCCGTGCCAGCACCATGCCCTTGAGCACGCTCATGGCCTGGGCCAGTGCGTAGTCGTTCTCGGCCAGGGTGCTGTTTTCGGCCAGGGCCTGCGCCGAGGCGGCGCGGCTGGCGCGGACCGCTTCCGGATCGGCGTTGTCCAGGTGGTGCGGCAGGTCGGACTCGGAATCGATCAGGGTGGGCGGCGAGTTCTCCACGCGCGCCACCAGGTCCGGGACGAGGATGTCCGGCGTGATGCCCTCGGCCTGGATGGAGGTGCCGTCGGGGGTGTAGTAGCGCGCCGTGGTCAGCTTCAGCACGTGGTCCTTGTCGATCGGTATGACGGTCTGCACCACGCCCTTGCCGAAGGTACGCTGGCCCATGATCAGGGCGCGGTGGTGGTCCTTGAGCGCGCCGGAGAGGATTTCCGCGGCCGAGGCCGTGCCGTGGTTGACCAGGACCACCATCGGCGCGCCGTGCAGCATGTCGCCGGGATGGGCCTGGAAGCTCAGGTTGCTGCCGTCCACGCGTCCGCGCATGCTCACGATCAGGCCGCTGTCGAGAAAGGTGTCGGCGGCGCCCACGGCCGCCGAGACCAGGCCGCCGGGGTTGGAGCGCAGGTCCAGGACGGCGCCTTTCTGCGGCCCGTCCTTGGCGATCAGCTGGCCCAGCTGGCGGTCGAGCTCGTGCGCGGTGTCGCTCTGGAACTGGCTGATGCGGATGTAGGCGTAGCCCGGCTCCAGTTCGCGCGTGTGCACGCTGACCAGGGAAATGAGCTTGCGCGTGAGGGTCTTGGTGACCGGCGCGCTGGCCTTCGGATGCATCAGGGTCAGGGTGATCTTCGTGCCCGGCTTGCCGCGCAGCTTGTCGATGGAGGCGTCGACGTTGCCCGGGTTCACCGGCTTGCCGTCGATCTTGACGATGACGTCGCCGGGCTCGATGCCGGCCTTCTTGGCCGGGGTGTCGTCGATCGGGGCGATGACCACCAGCTTGTGGTCGCGCTGGGTCACCACCACGCCCAGGCCGCTGTATTTGCCGCTGGTTTCCTCGCTGAGCTGCTGCATGCCGTCGCGGTCGAGATAGGCGCTGTGCGGGTCCAGCTTGCCCAGCATGCCGGTGATGGCGGCGTTCATCAGGGCCTGGTTGTCGGTTTTCTTCACGTAGGCCTGGCGGATGATCTCGTAGACCCGCGTGAAATTGCGGATGTCCTGCAGGCTGGGCCGGTCGATCGTCGGGCTGCTGGCCGCGGCGGCCGGCGCCGAAGCGGCCGGCGCAGGGTCGGTGGCGTCCTGTGCCCGCGCCAGTGGCGTGGCAAGGAACAACAGGAGGACAACCAGGGACAGGGCTGGGCGCATGCAATTTCTCCGCGTGGCGGAACCAGGGGCAGGATGATGACAGGATACGGCAATGGACCGCATGGCCGGACCGGGGTTCACGGGTGACGGGTCAACCACGGTAACGGATTGACGGGCTTGCCGTGGTGGCGCAGCCCGAAATATACCCCCGCCGCCTCGCCCACGCTGGCCCCGGCGGTGGCGATGGGCTCGCCGGCGTTGACCCAGTCGCCGGCGCTGTGCAGCACCGATTCGTTGCCGCCGTACAGGCTCATCCAGCCGTTGCCGTGGTCGATGATGACCAGCAGTCCGTAGCCGCGCAGCCAGTCGGCGTAGGCCACGCGCCCGTGTGCCACGGCGCGTATCGTGGCGCCGCGTTTGGCGTCGATGTGCAGGCCGTTCCCGTGCGGGCTGGCCTTGCCGTGGACCGGCCAGGGCAGCTTGCCGCGCAGCTTGCCGAACGGCGTGTCCGCGGGCAGGCGCGAGGGGATGTCGGCAAACACGTCGCGCAGTTTTTCCAGCAACCGCTGGAGCGACTGGCGGTTGCGCTGGAGCTGCTGCATCTGCCGGTGCTGGTCCTTGATCTGCCGGGTGACACGGGCCAGCAGCGCCTGCTGTTCGTCGCGCGCGTGGTCCAGTTGCGCCAGTTGTTGTTTGCGCTTGGCGTGCGTGTCCTCCAGGGCCTTGCGCTGTTGCGCGATGGAATCCTGCACCTGCTGCAGTTGCGCCAGTTGCTGCAGCAATTGGCGGATGTGGCGCACGCGATCGTGCTGGAAATAGCGGGAATAGGCCAGTGCCCGGGCCATGCGCGCCACGTCGGCGTCGCCCAGCAGCAGGCGCAGGTCCGAACCGGGGCGGATCTTGTAGGCGGCGCGCAGCAGTTCGGCCAGGGCCTGGCGCTGGCCGGACAGGTCGGTCTTGAGCCGGTCGCGCTGCTTCTCCAGCGCGTCCAGCTTGCGCTGGTTGTCGGCCAGGGCCCGGTCGCTCTTGCGTACGGCGGCCGCGGCCCGCGACACGGCATCGGCCTGCCGTGCCAGGCGGGCGTTGATGGTGTCGCGCTGGTTGCCGGCCTGGCGCTGCTGCTTTGCCAGGGCCTGGATGTGCTGCTTCACCTGGGCCAGTTTTTTCTGCGTGGCCGCCTGCTTGTCCGTGGTCCCGGCATGAACGGGTGTCCCGGCGCCGCCTGCAGCGAGCAGCGCGAACGCGAGCAGACCGATGAGGAAGAAGCGTTTGTGCATGGTTGCCGATTATGGCGTGAGGGCGGCCCGGCCGCGAACCCGGTGCGGTCGCTGCCGGGCGGGCGAGCCGGTCCGCTATCATGGTGCCTTCGTCCTCACGAGGAAGTCGACGTCGTGTGCCTGATCGCTTTTGCCTGGAACGCTCATCCCCGCTGGCGCCTGCTGCTGCTGGGCAACCGCGACGAGATGCATGCGCGGCCGGCGGCGCCGCTGGCGTCCTGGGACGACGCGCGCGACATTCTGGCCGGCCGCGACCTGGAGGCGGGCGGCACCTGGATGGGCGTGGACCGGCACGGGCGCGCCGGCGTGGTGACCAACGTGCGCGATCCGCAGGCCGACAAGAGCGGCGCCTCGCGCGGGCACCTGGTGGCCGATTACCTGCGCGCGGACCGGACCGTGCGGGCGCACGCCCGCGACCTGCTGGCCCGCGCGTCCACGTACCGGCCGTTCAACCTGCTGCTGTTCGACCGGCATGATGGCGTCTATCTGGGCAATCATCCCGAATCGCGCATGCAGGTGGTGGAGGCGGGCCTGCACGGCCTGTCCAACGCCGATTTCAATGCGCCGTGGCCGAAGACCCGCACGCTGGTGGCGCGCCTGGGAGACTGGATCGAATCCGGCGACGAGGACGACTTTGCGCCGCTGTTCGCCGCCCTGGGCGACGACAACCGCTGGCCGGACGACGTGCTTCCCGACACCGGCGTGGGCATCGAGCTGGAGCGGCAACTGTCGGCCGCCTTCATCCGCGGCGAACGCTACGGCACGCGTGCCAGCACCCTGGTGGCGGTCGACCGCGAGGGTGCGGGTTGCATCATCGAACATCGCTTCGGGCCCGATGGCGTGGCGCAGGGCCAGACCCGACTCGATTTCACGGCCTGCCGGGCCGCCGATGACGCGGGCATGCGCGCAGCCCCGATGTAGGAGCGCACCCGGGCGCGACTGGCGTGAGGTCCATGGAACGCTGACGCCGGTCGCGCCCGGGTGCGCTCCTACAGGTTCCGGTTCAATCGGGGGTTTCGGCGGCTGGGCGCCGGGATGCCGCACACGGTGTCGCACGGTACCGGCGCGCGGGGTGGGCGAGCGGATACACTGTGCAGCGATTCCGCCTGGCTGACGCCTCATGATTTCCCCGTTCATCGTCGATCTGGATCCCATCGCCTTCCACCTTGGTCCGGTCGGGGTGCACTGGTACGGGCTGATGTACCTGGGCGGGTTCTTCGGCGGCTGGTGGCTGGGCGAGCTGCGGCGCCGCAAGGGGCGCGTCCCGGTGGATGCCAACGCTTTCGTCGACCTGCTGTACTACGTGGTGCTGGGCATCATCGTCGGCGGGCGCGTGGGCTACATGCTGGTGTATTACGTGCCGCGCACCTGGTACTGGACCGATCCGCTGGCGCTGTTCCGGGTGTGGGACGGCGGCATGTCCTTCCATGGCGGGCTGGTCGGCGTGCTGCTGGCCGTGGGGTGGTGGTCGCACCGCAAGAAGCTGCATTATTTCGACACCGTGGACTTCATCGCGCCGCTGGTGCCGATCGGCCTGTTCCTGGGACGCGTGGGCAATTTCATCAACGGCGAGTTGTGGGGCAAGCCGAGCCACCTGCCGTGGGCGATGATCTATCCGCATTCGCGTGCCGAGGACCTGGCCTATATCCAGGCCCATCCGGCGTGGCGGGCGGTGTTCGACCGTTTTGGCGCCCTGCCGCGCCAGCCTTCGGAGCTGTACGAGGCCCTGCTCGAGGGCGTGGTGATGTTCGTGGTGCTGTACGTTTTTTCGCGCAAGCCGCGGCCGCGTTACGCCGTGTCGGGCCTGTTCGCGCTGATGTACGGCTGTTTTCGTTTCGCGGTCGAATTCGTGCGCCTGCCGGATGCGCAGATCGGCTACCTGGCCTGGGACTGGCTGACGATGGGGCAGGTCCTGTCGTTGCCGCTGATCGTAGTCGGCATCGTGCTGCTGTGGATGTCGCGGCGCGCGCCGACGCTGGCGGCGGTCAGCTCCGTCGGGAGCGCACCCGGGCGCGACGACACCGACGCTGGCGGCAGTCGGCCCCATCGCCACATGTAGGAGCGCACCTATCTCGATCTTCTGCAATACGTGCTCGAACACGGCACGCCCCAGTCCGACCGCACCGGCACCGGCACCTTGAGCGTGTTCGGTTACCAGATGCGCTTCGACCTGGCCGCCGGATTCCCGCTGGTGACGACCAAGAAGCTGCATCTCAAGTCCATCGTGCACGAGTTGCTGTGGTTCCTGCGCGGCGACACCAATGTCGCCTATCTGCACGAGCATGGCGTGAGCATCTGGGACGAATGGGCCGACGCGGAGGGCGACTTGGGCCCGGTGTACGGCCGCCAGTGGCGCGCCTGGCCCGCGGCCGACGGCCGCGTGGTGGATCAGATGGCCTGGGTAGTGGACGAGATCCGCCGCAACCCGGACTCGCGCCGCCTGGTGGTCAGCGCCTGGAATGTGGGTGAGCTGCCGAAGATGGCGCTGATGCCCTGCCATGCCCTGTTCCAGTTCTACGTGATCGGCGGCCGGCTCAGTTGCCAGTTGTACCAGCGCTCGGGCGACATCTTCCTCGGCGTGCCCTTCAACATCGCCAGCTACGCCTTGCTGACGCACATGGTGGCCCAGGCGTGCGGCCTTGCCCCGGGGACCTTCGTGCACACGCTCGGCGACGCGCATCTGTACCGCAACCACGTGGACCAGGCGCGCGAGCAGCTGACGCGCGAGCCGCGGCCGCTGCCCACCTTGCGGCTCAACCCCGACGTGCATTCGATTTTCGATTTCCGCTACGAGGACATCGTCATCGAAAACTATCGCCCGCACCCGGCCATCAAGGCGCCGGTGGCGGTCTGACCGGCGCCGGGCCCATTCCTGCCGTTGCGGTTTTCCGCAATAATGGGTCATCCGTTGGATGCACCGGCGTCACGGATGCACCACGCATTGTTTCGGGGATCAGAATATGTCCATATCGTTGGTTGCCGCACTGGATAACGACTCGGCCATCGGCAAGGGCGGGGCGATGCCCTGGCACCTGCCCGACGACCTCAGGCGTTTCAAGGAACTGACCGTCGGCAAATACGTGCTGATGGGACACCGCACCGCGGTGGCCATCGGCAAGGCCCTTCCGGACCGCCACAACCTGGTTCTCAGCCGCCGCCACGAGGCGCCCTTCGAAGACCAGATCACCGTGCGCTCGCTGCCCGAGGCGCAGGCCATCGCCGGCGGCACGGGGCTGGTGGTGATCGGCGGCGGCGAGGTCTACCGCGAAACGCTGCCCTTCGCCATGCGCATGTACCTGACCTGGGTGGACACCCAGGTCGAGGGCGCGGACGTGTATTTTCCCAGCATCCATTTCCGCGAATGGGTGGAAGTGTCGCGCGAGCACCACAAGAAGGACGCCGAGCATGCCTACGCCTTCGACATGGTGAGCTACGTGCGCGAGTAGGCGCGCCCTGGGAAACCCTGATTTGAGTCCGGGCACTGGACGTTGCATCCGTGTCGGGAACCTCGAAAAACCGCCTTTTACGCGACCGCTATTCCATTTCAGCCGAAAACTATTTCCGTTCGTGGTGAGGTATCGAACCATGAACGGCGCGGCGAGCTTGGGGGCGCCCCCTTCGATACCTCAGGACAGGCTTCGATACGCGAAGCGTACCCTGTGCTGAGCTTGTCGAAGCATCAGGGCGAACGGACTTCGTTTATGGCAATCGCAATCATGGGAAGTCCGTAACCTTCGGTTTTTCGAGTTCCCCTGTAGGAGCGCACCCGGGCGCGACGGCATCAGCGTTCCATGAGCCTCAAGCCCGT
>CAZMMO010000115.1:0-6711 GCA_964567365.1 uncultured Rhodanobacteraceae bacterium
ACATCGAGGAGGCCGGCGTGCATTCGGGCGACTCCTCGTGCTCGCTGCCGCCGTATTCCCTCAGCCGCGAGGTGCAGGACGAACTGCGCCGCCAGGTCACCGTGCTGGCGCGCGAGCTGAAGGTGGTCGGCATCATGAACACGCAGTTCGCGGTGCAGGGCGAGAACATCTTCATCCTGGAAGTCAACCCGCGCGCCTCGCGCACCGTGCCGTTCGTGTCCAAGGCCACCGGCCAGGCGCTGGCGATGATCGCCGCGCGCACCATGGCCGGGAAATCACTGGCCGAGCAGGGGACGCTGCACGAGATCATCCCGCACTATTACTCGGTCAAGGAGGCGATCTTCCCGTTCCTGAAGTTCCAGAACGTCGATCCCATCCTGGGACCGGAGATGCGCTCCACCGGCGAGGTGATGGGGGTGGGCACGAGCTTCGGTGCGGCCTTCGCCCGTGGCCACGAGGCGGCGGCGATCAAGGCGCCGCCCCTGGGCAAGGTGTTCGTGTCGGTGCGCGATGCCGACAAGGAACGCCTGGTGTCCATCGCCGAATATGCCATCGAGCGCGGCTACTCCCTGGTCGGGACGCGGGGCACGGCGGCTTTCCTCAACGAGCGCGGCGTGGCCTGCGAGTACATCAACAAGGTGGCCGAGGGTCGCCCGCACATCGTTGACCTGATCAAGAACGGCGAAATCGTCTACATCGTCAACACCACCGAGGGCCGCCAGGCCATCGCCGATTCGTTCTCCATCCGTCGCGAAGCGCTGCAGCAGCATGTCACCTATTCGACCACGGTCGCCGGTGCCCGGGCCCTGCTGCATTCGCTGGAATTCCGCGGCGGCGGCGAGGTGAACAGCTTGCAGGACCTGCATGGCAGCCTGAACCGGAGCTTGCCGGCGGGGTGACCGCCCTGGCTTGCTTTGTGGCCGCGCCCGCCCCATGCTTGGGGTGAACGCCACCATGGAATGCGGAAGGTTTCCGGGGTGTCGCCCCGGCGCAATCCGGGACATCCGGAGGCGCAGGGAGTTTTCGGCGATTCTTCAGAATCGATCGTGTCCGTTCTTGCCCGCCCGTCGGGCAAGTGCTGGCCTTTTGGCGAACAGGGCCACCCGAAAGGTGGCCCGGTCGTTTGTACCCTCATTTCCAGGAGTGCACACTCATGAATCGTGCCCCCATGACCAAACAAGGCGCAGAGCGCCTGCGCAGCGAACTGGAACGGCTCAAGTCCAAGGAACGGCCGCGGATCGTCGAGGCCATCGCCGAGGCACGCGCGCATGGCGATCTCAAGGAGAACGCCGAATACCACGCCGCCCGCGAACAGCAAAGCTTCGTGGAAGGCCGCATCAACGAACTCGAAGCGGGTCTGTCCACCGCCGAGGTGATCGATCCGCGCGCCCTCAAGGTTGGCGACAAGGTGGTCTTCGGCGCCACCGTGACCCTGGAGGACGAGGATTCCGGCAAGGAGGTCACCTATCAGATCGTGGGCGACCTGGAAGCGGACATCAAGCAGAATCTCATCGCGGTGTCCTCACCCATCGCGCGCGCGCTGATCGGCCGTCGCGAAGGCGACAGTTTCGAATTCACGGCGCCCAACGGCGCCAGGCATTACGAGATCGTCGAGGTGAATTACCGGTAATTGCGCGTGCTTGCTTTGCGTGGTCTTGCCCTGCGGCGTGGCGGACGGCTGTTGCTGGCCGCCGTCGACGTCGTGCTGCACGATGGCTGGAAAGTCGGCGTCACCGGGCGCAACGGCTGCGGCAAGTCGAGCCTGCTGGCCGCCGTGCGCGGCGAGCTGGACACCGATGCGGGCAGTGTGGAATTGCCTGTCGGCGTGCGCATGGCGTCGGTGGCGCAGGAAACCCCGGCCCTGCCGGACCCGGCCATCGACTATGTGCTGGGGGGCGATACCGAGGTGGCTTCCGTGCTGGCTGCGGAAGCACGTGCGCAGGCAGCCGGCGACCATGTCGCCGTGGCCACGGCGCACCAACGCCTGGAAGAACTGGACGGCTATGATGCCCGCGCCCGCGCGGGTCGCCTGCTGCACGGCCTGGGCTTCCGGCCCGACACCCACGAGCAGCCCGTGGCCGAATTTTCGGGCGGCTGGAGGGTGCGGCTGAACCTCGCGCGCGCCCTGATGGCGCCGTCGGACCTGTTGCTGCTCGACGAGCCCACCAACCATCTCGACCTCGACGCCGTGCTGTGGCTGGAACAGTGGCTGCGGCGTTACCGCGGCATGCTGCTGGTCATCTCGCACGACCGCGAGTTTCTCGATGGCGTCACCACGCACACCCTGCACCTGGAGCAGGGTGGGGCGAAACTCTACACCGGCGACTACAGCGCTTTCGAACGCCAGCGCTCGGAGCAGTTGCGCCAGCAACAGATCGCGCATGAGCGCGAGCAGGCCGAACGCGCACACCTGCAATCGTTCATCCGCCGTTTCCGGGCCAAGGCCACCAAGGCGCGCCAGGCGCAGTCGCGCATCAAGCGGCTGGAGAAAATGACCGGTACCGAGGCCGTACGTGCCGAGCGGCCCTTCCATTTCCATTTTCCCGAACCGGAGCGCCTGCCCGACTCGATGCTCAAGCTCGAGCATGCCGATGCAGGCTACCGGCCCGGGCATCCGGTCCTGCACGGGGTGACGCTGGGCATCCAGGCCGGCGACCGCATCGGCCTGCTGGGCCCCAACGGCGCCGGCAAGTCCACGCTGGTGAAATCGCTGGTCGGCGAGCTGCCGCTGCTGGCCGGCGACCGCATGCTGCACAAGGACCTCGGCATCGGCTATTTCGCCCAGCACACGGTGGAAAACCTGCGTGCCGGGGAAAGCCCGTACGACCACATGGCGCGCCTGGCACCCGGAGCAACCACGCAGCAATGGCGCGACTGGCTGGGACGCTGGAACTTCGTCGGCGACCGTGCGATGGAACCGGTGGACGGTTTTTCCGGCGGCGAGCGCGCGCGCCTGGCACTGGCCCTGATCGCCTGGGAAAAGCCGGGCCTGCTGCTGCTCGACGAGCCCACCAACCATCTCGACATGGACATGCGCGAGGCGCTGGCCGACGCGCTCAACGACTATCCCGGCGCGCTGGTGCTGGTTTCGCACGACCGCCACCTCCTGGGCCTGGTCTGCGACGACTTCTGGCGCGTCGCCGACGGCGAAGTGGTGCGTTTCGACGGCGACCTCGATGACTACGCGCGCTGGTTGCGCAGCCGCCAGCAGGCCGGCGGCGACAAACCCGCGCGCGCGCAGGCGGCGGCCCAGCCCGATGCCCGCGAACGCCGCCGTGCCGCTGCCCGCGAGCGCGAACGCACGCGCGAACTGCGCAAGCAACTGGACCGCCTGGAGTCGCGCGTGGCCGACATCGATCGCCGCCTGGACGACATCGAACGGAAGCTGGCCGACCCGGAAATCTACCAGGGCCCCACGGCCGTCCTGGCCGACATCGGGCGCGAGCAGGGCCAGCTTCGCCAGCGCAAGGAGCAGATGGAAAACGAGTGGCTGGAACTGAGCGAGCAGCTCGAGGACGCGTGACCGCGCCGCGACCGGTGACGGGCGTTGCCGGTATCATGTCGACGCATTCAATGGAGCGTCACGCATCGGCATGAATACCCTGTACGTCCTGCTGCCGTCATTGGCTCGTTTCGAAACCGTGCCCGGGATGCGACAGTGGCTGGTCCGCGGCGACGCCATGGAAGCCGGAGACACGGACGAACTGGCCGCCGCCAGTTGCTTCCACGGGATGGATGCCGCGGTTCCGGCAGCGGCATTGATACGTGAACATCTACGCGGCGACGCCGGCGGCGGCCTGTGGCTGTGTGCCGACCCCGCCTACGTCAAGCCGGACATGACCGGCGCGCGCGTGCTGGCCTGCGGCAGCCTGGATCTGGCCGCGGATGAGGCCGCGGCACTGGCCGATGGCCTGCGCCCCCTGTTCGGCGAGCAGGACATGCGGCTGGAAACCACTCTCCCGCAACGCTGGCACCTGCGCTTGCCGGCCGGTACCGCGTTGCCCAGGTGGCACAATCCGGGGCAGATCCTGGGCGACGACCTGGCCCGGCACCTGCCCGAGGGCGATGCCGGCCGACGCTGGCGCCGCCTGTTCAACGAGGCGCAGATCCTGCTGCACCAGCACCCGGTCAACCGCCGGCGGGAGCAGCAGGGGAAAATGCCAGCCAACAGCTTGTGGCTGTGGGGTGGAGGGACGCTTCCGCGGCGGATCGCAAGCGACGTGCAGCGCGTATACGCCGACGACCTGCTGCCGGTTTCGCTGGCACGACGCGCCGGCGTCGACGTGCAGCCCGTGGACGCATTCGATGCCAATCAAGTATTGCCGTCATCCACCTTGCTGGACCTTGGACGTTCCGGCTCTCCGCAGGAATGCATGGACATGCTCCGCGACATGCTGCACAAGCGCAGGACCGACGCCCTGGTCCTGCACTTCGCCGATGGCGAGCGCTGGCGTATCCGGCGCGGCCAGCGCTGGCGTTTCTGGCGCCGCGCGCCGTGATGCGCCCGCGCCTGCAACGCCGCGCAGTGCCGGAAGACCATGCCGGGACCTCGTGGCCGGCGAACATGCCGCCGGTGTTGCGGCGCATCTATGCGGCACGCGGCGTGCGTGATCCCGGCGCGGTCGATTACCGCCTGGCGCATCTGGCTTCGCCGCGGCACCTGGGTGGCTTGGAACAGGCCACGGCAAGATTGTTCGAGGCCATGGATGCCGACCAGCGCGTGCTGGTGGTTGGCGATTACGATTGCGACGGTGCCACCGGCTGCGCGGTGGCCGTGCGTGGTCTGCGCATGCTGGGCATGCGGCGGGTGGACTTCGTGGTGCCGCATCGGATGCGTCACGGCTATGGCCTCAGTCCGGCCCTGGTGGATTCGCTGGATGTGCTGCCGGACCTGATCGTGACCGTGGACAACGGCATCGCCAGCGTCGAGGGCGTGGCTGCGGCGCGCGCGCGTGGCATCGATGTCGTCGTCACCGACCATCACCTGCCGGGCCAGGAGCTGCCGCAGGCACGGGCCATCGTCAATCCCAACCTGGACGGCGACGGCTTTCCCAGCAAGGCACTGGCCGGCGTCGGCGTGATGTTCTATCTGCTGCTGGCCTTGCGTGCGCGTCTGCGCGAGGCCGGACGTTTCACGGCGCGCACGCAACCGGACCTGTCCCGCCTGCTGGACCTGGTCGCGCTGGGCACCGTGGCCGACCTGGTGCCGTTGGACTACAACAACCGCATCCTGGTCGAAGCCGGCCTGCGCCGCATCCGCGCGGGCAAGGGCTCGGCGGGCATCGCGGCACTGGCCCAGGCCGGCAAGCGCGCCTGTGCCACGCTGGGTGCGGCGGACATGGCCTTTGCCATCGCGCCGCGCCTGAACGCGGCCGGCCGTCTCGAAGACATGACCCAAGGCATCACCTGCCTGCTCAGCGACGACGCGGACGAGGCCCTGGCTCTGGCCATGCACCTGTCGGCCATCAACGCCGAGCGGCGGCAGTTGCAGGACGACATGGTGGCCGAGGCCGAACAGCTGGCGGACCGCGTCGGCGACGTCGACACGCTCGGCGTGGCCTTGTTCGAGCCGCACTGGCACGCCGGCGTGGTCGGCCTGGTCGCCTCCAAAATCAAGGACCGCCTGTACCGGCCGGTGGTGGCCTTCGCGCCCGCGGGCGAGGGGGACGCTTCCGCGCTGCGCGGCTCGGCCCGCTCGATTCCCGGCTTCCACATCCGCGATGCCCTGGCGGACGTGCACGCGCGTCATCCGCGGCTGATCCGGCGTTTCGGCGGTCATGCCATGGCCGCCGGCCTGAGCCTGGATGCCGATCGTTTCGAAGACTTTGCGCAGGCTTTCGACGCGGTGGCGCGCGAGCGCCTGGCCACCCGCACCCTGCAACCCGTGCTGTGGAGCGACGGCGAACTGGCTCCCGGGGAATGCAATCTGGACCTGGCCCGGGCCCTGCGCCGTGCCGGGCCGTGGGGGCAGGGTTTCGAGGCGCCGTTTTTCGACAATGTCTTCGAGTGCCTGGAGGTGCGCCCCATGGGCATCGGCCATCGCCGCCTGAAGCTGCGCGATCCGCGCGACGGCGCCGTGCTGGACGCGGTGATGTTCCAGGTTCCCGACGCCATGGATTTCCCCGCGCGTCTCCGGGCCGGGTACGAGCTGGCGGTCAACGACTGGCAGGGGCGCGAGAGTGCACGTCTGATCGTGCGGCATATCGAGTCCGCCTGATCCACTCCATGGGCATGCGTGTGCAGGTCCGGTTTGGTAAAATCGCCAGTCTTTGTGCGAAGATTCACGACCATGATCGAGACCAATCCGATCCATGCGCAAATCGCGGACCTGAGGGCCCGCGTGGACGCGCTCCGGGGGTTTCTTTGACTACCCTGCCAAGCAGGAGCGTCTGGAAGAAGTCACCCGCGAGCTGGAAAACCCCGACGTCTGGAACGACCCCGCCCGGGCCCAGGACCTGGGGCGCGAGCGTGCGCGCCTGGATACCTTCGTCGGCGGCATCCGCAAGTTGACCAACGGCCTCGACGATGCCGGCGAACTGCTGGAGATGGCCGCGGCCGATGCGGACGATGCCACCATCCAATCCGTGGCCGAGGACGTGTCCTCGCTGCAGGCGGACGTGGAGCAACTGGAATTCCAGCGCATGTTCCACGGCGAGATGGATTCGGGCAACGCCTTCGTCGACATCCAGGCCGGCGCCGGCGGCACCGAGG